>DAITPI010000098.1:0-11409 GCA_036833655.1 Anaerolineales bacterium
TTGCAGAGGCAATGCTGAGAGCCGGAGCGAGCGTGGTGATCAGCGGGCGATCACAGGAGTCACTTGAGGACGCGCTTGCATCGCTTGGAGGGCTCGGCGATGTGAGAGGCAAGACGTGCGATGTACGAGAAGAGGGACAGTTGTATGGCCTGGCGCGCTTCGCCGTCCGATCGTTCGGTCACATCGATGTGTGGATCAACAACGCCGGCTATTCCTCCCCGGCAGGCTTGATGTTGGAGACGCACCCGGACCAGGCAGTGGACCTGTTCCTCACCAACGATATGGGATCGCTCTACGGGACGCAGGCTGCCTTGCATTACATGTTGCCACGCAAGGATGGCACTCTGGTCAATATCTACGGCAACGGCTCCTTCCTGCGACCTGCCTCCCCCACGGGTCTCTACGGCGCGACCAAAGCCTGGCTAACATCGTTCACCCGTTCACTGGCAAAGGAGATCAGCGGCAGCGGTGTGAGGCTGATCGGCTTCAGCCCGGGCATGCTGCTGACGGATATGCTGGTCCACCCGGCTGCGATCGGCGAGCACGGGAAGGCGATGATGAAGAACTATTCGTTCGTCCTGAAACTGCTTGCCGAAGATCCGGAGCAAGCTGCGCAAAAGCTTGTGGAAACCGTCGCGCAAAACAAGAAGGAATTTCTTGAATATAGAGCACTTCGCTCCGGGACCATGGTGATGCGTCTTCTGCGCCTGCTCTGGCGAGATCTGACGAGAACGGCGAAAACGCCCGAATACACCGTCACCTATGTAGAGCCGTACCAACCTGGGATTGAGGAACCAACCGCGGAACCCGCGGACAAATCATCATGAATAACCGTTATCTTTTCAGTATTCTTCTGGTCGTCTTTATCGACCTGCTGGGCTTCAGCCTGATCCTACCGCTGTTGCCCTATTACGCCGAAACCTTTCAGGCGAACAGCTTCGTGACCGGACTGTTGATTGCCTCCTATGCCCTGATGCAGCTGATCGGCGCGCCGATCCTGGGCCGTCTTTCCGACCGCTTCGGACGCCGGCCTATCCTGTTGATCAGCGTGTTTGGCACCTTCCTTGGCTTCCTGCTGCTCGGCTTCGCCACTACCCTGTGGATGCTCTTCGCTGCCCGCATTCTCGACGGCATCACCGGCGGCAACCTGAGCGTGGCGCAGGCATATATCTCCGACGTGACGGATGCAAAGAACCGCGCAAGGGGGCTCGGCTTAATCGGCGCGGCGTTCGGCATCGGCTTCATCATCGGACCCGTCACCGGTGGATTGCTCAGCCAGTATGGGTACAACGTCCCGGCGTTCGCTGCTGCGGGACTGTCCTTCCTGAACTTTCTGCTGATCCTTGCCTGGCTGCCTGAATCGCTGACCGCGGCGAGGCGCCAGCAGCTCGGCGATCAAAAGCGACCGGCGTTCACGCTTTCGGCGTTGCTGGCGGCGTTGCAGCGCCCGTTCACAGGCTCGCTCTTGATTACACGCTTCTTCTTCGGCCTGGCATTCGCCATTTTCCAGAGCATCTTTTCGTTGTACGCCCTGGCGAAGTTCAACCTCTCTGCCCGCGACACCGGCTTCGTGCTGACCTATGTCGGCGTGCTGGCGGTCATCGTGCAGGGATTTCTGGTGGGCAAGCTCACAAACCGCTTCCGTGAAGACCTGCTGATCGTGTCCTCGGTCGGCTTGATGGCGGTTTCCCTGCTGGGCTGGTCGCTGGCTCCCTCGGTCTTCTGGCTGCTGGTGGTCCTGACGCCTACGTCCCTGGCCGGTGGGCTGCTCAACACCCTCTTATCCAGCACGCTCACCAAAGCTGTGGCGCCGCAGGAGATCGGCGGCATTCTCGGCCTGGCGACTTCTGTGGAGAGCTCTACGCGCATCCTTGCTCCGATCGTGGGCGGAGCCCTGCTCGAGCAGATCGGCCCCTGGTCGCCTGGCGCGTTCGGCGCGCTGATCATGACCGGGGTGACCGTCTACGTCTTTGTCAAGATCTACAACCATCCCATCCTGATCCAGATGCAGGAAGATAACCCGCCTCCCGCCCCGGTTGCGGCCGGCGATTAGTTCTCGTTCAACCGGATGAGATTCCAAGAAGGAGATAGTGTGTTATCCGAAACCACCCGTTACGAACTTCCCCCTGATGGGACCACCCTGCTCGGCTACGTCGTGCGGCGCATGCACAAGACCGAATGGCTGGCAAAGATCCCGGGGAGCCTTGCCGGGGGACAGACAACCCGGGCGCTCGAATACGCAGCGGTCTATGCGGCGATCTCTTCCTCTTCCTTCGGGCGCGCCTACTACCAGCCGAGGTTCAATCGAACCGGTGATGTGGTCAGCGAGACGGATCCGGTTACGGGAGCGGTGATCACTGCCCGGCTGGAAAGCGTCGCGCCGCACTATCACATTACTTATGAAGCCAGCATGCCGGATGGCGATCTCTTCCGCGGTTCTGAGACGATTACCGGTACCACGGTCGGCTTGCGCGGATTGGGCATGCCTGCACCTTCCAGGTTCACGTTCACATCCGGCTCCTATTCTGCGGAGCTGAGCGGTGTCATCACCAGTGAGCTCGTCCTGTCGCTGCTCGGACGCACCCGCATCCGTGGCTACGGCTTTCTCAATCTCCAGGACAATGCGGGCAATACGGGCCGGCTCGATCTGAACCGCTCCGGTGAGATTGTCATCAAGATCAACGACGAACCGGCAATCCATCACACCGTCCTCAAAACCAACCGGAAGCACAACGGGGCTATCCCGCCAGCGCTGGAGACTTGAGCACGCTATGTCTCTTCAGCGAAGAGGGTATGCCTGCATATCCCTGCTTACCGGTCGGAGCACCAATCATACCTGCACCTTAAGAACAGCATCTCCGGAAAGACTGCGCGCCCTCATCCAGCAGAACCTGGATGAGCTCCGGGCAATCCTGGAGCACAATCTCGAGCACGGCTGGCGCCTGTTTCGCATCGGCTCAAGCGTGATCCCCTTTGGATCGCACCCGGTCAATCAGATCGCCTGGTGGCGCGAATTCGAGCGTGAGCTGCAATCCATAGGAGCGTTCGCCCGCGAAAATGGAATGCGGCTCTCCTTCCACCCGGGGCAGTATACGGTCCTGAGCTCGCCCGATCCATTGATCGTGGAACGCGCGGTGGCAGAGATCGCTTACTCTGCCCGGTTCCTGGGCGCTCTTGGGCTGGATGCCCGCCACAAGATCGTCATCCACCTTGGCGGCACCTACGGCGATAAACCCGCCGCCATGAACCGCTTCTCCGACACCATAGCAAGACTCGCACCGGAGCTACGCCAGCGCCTGGTGATCGAAAACGACGAGCGAAGTTACACACCCGCCGATGCCCTCGCTGTATCGCGACGGACCAAACTGCCGGTGGTCTTCGACAATCTGCACTACATCTCGAACCCGGGAGAAGGGGACGTGGATGAGCTACTGGGAGACGTCTTCGCAACCTGGCACACGCGAGACGGTGCGCCGAAAGTGCACTTTTCTTCGCAAGCCGCGGGAAGCAGGATCGGGCACCATTCTGCCGACGTTGACCCTGCCGAATTCAAAGCCTGGGTCGAGTGCTGGAGCGCACATGGAGATTTCGACTTGATGCTGGAAGCCAAGAACAAGGATCTGGCGCTGCTGGAACTGGAAAAGAATCTATGAAAAACGCGATTATATGGGGCGCTGCCGGAGGCATTGGCAAAGCCCTGACACAAAAACTGGTCACGGAGAATTACACGGTTGTTGCGGTTTCGAGGCATCCAATGGTGATGAAAGCCATCACACCGCATGTGATCTCCACGGATGTCAGCCAGCCTGCGCAGGTCACTGCTGCAGCACGTATGGCTGGCGGGATGGTCCCTTCCTTCGATCTATTTCTGTACACTGCCGGCGATATTGCGTCCATGAAGGTCACCGAGATGGGTCCCGGCGATTGGAGCCGCATTCTATCGGCGAATCTCACCGGTGCGTTTCTGACCGCGCAGGCTAGCCTTCCCTGTTTGACACCCGACGCTCAGCTTGTTTTTGTCGGCGCCGTGCAGGAGCGCCTGCGACTACCGGGCTTGAGCGCCTATGCTGCTGCCAAGGCGGGGCTTGAAGCATTTGCAGAAGTATTGCGCAAGGAGACCCGCCGCAAGACCCTGGTCGTTCGCCCGTCAGCAGTCAAAACTGGCTTCTGGTCAAAAGTCCCTTTCTCGATGCCCGGCAATGCCTTGACTCCGGAGGCACTGGCTGACCAGATCTATGCGGCGATCCAGGAGCGAAAGGACGGGTTGCTGGAGCTATGACCTCGATCTGGTGGATTCGCCGCGATCTGCGGCTGACGGATAACGCTGCGCTTCACGCCGCGCTCGAGGCGGGTTCTGTTGTCCCGGTTTTTATCCTCGACCCGGCATTTGCTCACTCTTCGTCCCGTCGCCGGGACTTCCTGTATGAGGGCTTGCACGCGCTCGACCAGGAACTACGCGCGCGCGGATCGCAGCTTTTCGTCCGCTCTGGTACGCCGGTGGAGGTCTTGAAGCAATTTCTGGTGGACACAGAGGCAGATGCGATCTGTGCGGAAGAGGACTTCACACCCTATGCCAGAAGACGCGATGGCCAGATCGCCCGTTTCCTGCCATTGAGGCTGGTTCATGGCCAGACCACCCACCACCCGCTCCACGTAGTGAAGGCCGACGGCAAGCCCTACACAGTCTACACGCCCTACTCGAAAGCCTGGAAGACAAGGCTCCCGTCGCGTCTATCTTTGTTGCCAGTGCCCGAACATATTGACTCACCATCTGGCATTTCCAGCGAGATACTTCCCGGGTACAAGGTCAGCGCGCTTTTCCCGTCAGGCGAAAGGGAAGCGCTCGTCCGCCTCGAGGAATTCCTCCACCGCCGGATCCATACCTATGGCACAGACCGCAACCGTATGGACCTGGACGGCACATCCGCTCTGTCGCCGTATCTGCGCTTCGGCATGCTCGGGCTGAGACAGGCGGTCAGCGCGGCACGACAGGCGATCGAGGAAAAGCAAGGCGCCGGCGCGGAGACCTGGCTGAACGAGCTGATCTGGCGCGAGTTCTACATCCAGATCCTGTTCCACTTCCCGCACGTCAGCCGGACAGCGTTCAACCCGGCCCTGGCAAATATCCCCTGGCGGAACGAGGCAGCAGAGTTCGAGGCATGGAAACAAGGCAGGACCGGCGTACCGATTGTGGATGCCGCGATGCGCCAGCTTCGGGAGGTCGGCTGGATGCACAACCGGGCACGCATGATCTCCGCCTCCTACCTTGTCAAGGACCTGCTGATCGACTGGCGCTGGGGCGAAGCCTGGTTCATGGAAAACCTGCTCGACGGCGATCTGGCGGCAAACAACGGCGGCTGGCAATGGACGGCTGGCACGGGCACCGATGCCGCGCCGTACTTCCGCATCTTCAATCCCGTGCTACAGAGCGCAAAGTTCGACCCGAATGGCGATTACATTCGCAAGTGGGTGCCCGAGCTGCGTGAGCTGGATGCCAGTGACATCCATGCACCCTGGGAGAAGGGTATTCGCGTGAAGGGCTATCCCGCCCGGCCGATCGTGGAGCGCGACAAGGAACGGACCCTGCGCGCCTACAGGCTGGCGAAAGAGGCTATAGAAGCCTGATGGAAACGAAACGCGACCTGTCCATCTCGATGGCGCAGGCAAACCTGATCGTCCTGTTCCTGAGCATTCCGGTGGTCATCGCCCAGTTTGCGCTCTTCATCCTCCTGCATGGCACGGCAGGTCTCCAGCCAACTGGGAATCTGGCTGCCCTTGCCGCCGCGGTGCTGGTAGGCGTGGCCATCCATGAGCTGATCCATGGGCTGAGCTGGGTGTTCTTTGGAAACAAATCCTGGCGGGCGGTCCGGTTCGGGTTCCAGTGGAAAACGCTGACACCCTACGCCCACCTCACGGAGCCTGTGGAGATCAATGCTTACCGGTGGGGCGGGTTCCTGCCCGGGTTCCTTCTGGGAATCGTGCCCTATCTCTTGAGCCTGGTGCTTGCCAATGGAAACCTCTTCTGGTTCAGCGTCGCCCACACCTCTGCCGCCGGCGGAGACTGGCTGGTGCTATGGCTGTTGCGCAAGGTGCAAGCGGGCACCCAGGTGGAGGATCATCCCACCCGGGCCGGCTGTTATGTGCTCGAGCCATGAATGCCGAGTTTGGAGAACGAATGCAAGAAACAAGTTTGATCATTCGACCATTGGAGCGCCGCGATATTCCGGAGATCGCGGCGGCATTCGAGCGACTAGGCTGGCATAAACCTGCCTCCCTGTACGAGCATTATTTGCTCGAACAGGAGGCACAGAGGCGTCAGGTGTTTGTCGCTTTTGTGGAAGAAAAGTTCGCGGGATATCTCACCGTCTACTGGGCGTCCAGCTATGAGCCTTTCCACAGCGAGGGCATCCCGGAGATCGTCGATTTCATCCTGTTGCCTGAGTACCGCCGGCAAGGAATCGGCACCCAGCTCATGGACCGGGCGGAGCAGGAAATTGCCCGGGTGAGCGTGGTCGCGGGGATCGGCGTGGGCATGACCCCCGATTACGGCGCCGCGCAACGACTGTATGTCTTACGCGGCTATGTGCCAGACGGGCGCGGGCTGCATTATCGCGGCCGCCCCGTCCGCTACGGCGATCGGATTGCCGTGGATGACGATCTGGCATTTTATTTTACGAAGAATCTGAGCTGATATGCCAAAAGATATTTCCCCCGAGACAGGCCGGGCTGCTTTGAGCGCCCTGGTACAAGAACGCTCCCCGCTGGGACCCTTGAAGGTCATGGCAAAGGAGATCGGGCGCTATTTCCAGATCCCGATTCCCGGCTTTCGCCCCTTCGTGGTCTTTGGACCCCAGGCGAATCGCAAGGTTCTGGTGACCGAGAGGAACAAGCTCCTGTGGCGCAACACCGATCCCGTAACGGACTTGCTGCAACGCGGCGTGCTGGTCACCGATGGCGCGGAGCATGACCGTTACCGCGAGCTGATGGAGCCGCCACTTCACCCGGCGCGGCTGGCTGCCTACCGGCAGATGATGATCGAGCAGACGGACCGTGTCTCCGCCACATGGAAGGATGGAGAAACGGTGGACATGCTCGTGGAAAGCCGTAAGATCGCACTACTCATCATTATGCAAACCCTCTTCAGCAAGGATGTCTGGGAGGACCTGCCGCGCATCTGGACGCCCGTTCTGAAAGCGATCCAGTACATTTCTCCGGGACCCTGGATCTTCTGGCGCAAAATGCCGCGACCAGGCTACAAGAAACATCTCAGAGAGCTGGACGATTATCTGTATCGCATCGTTGCCGAGCGCCGCATGGGCGCCTCCGAACAGGACTTGCTCCAGCACCTGGTGGACGCGGGGCTCACGGATGATGTCATCCGGGACCAGATGCTGACGATGCTCATCGCCGGGCACGACACCTCCACCGCCCTGCTCGCCTGGACGTTTGCCCTGCTCGGCCAGCACCCGGACGTGCATGGCCGCCTCGTGGAGGAAGTTGCTTCCCTGGAGAAATCGCCTCTGCTCGATCAGGTGATCAAGGAAAGCCTGCGCCTGTATCCGCCCATCCATATCGGCAACCGCCGGGTCGCAAACGATCTGGAAATTGAGGAGGGCACCATCCCGGCTGGTGCGCGGATGTTCTACTCCATCTATCTCACCCACCGTGACCCGCAGATCTGGGAAAACGCCGAGAGCTTTTGCCCCGAGCGCTTTGCCCACGGACGCAAGACGCCGCCATTCTCGTACGTGCCCTTCGGGGGCGGTCCGCGAGCCTGCATCGGCGCGGCGTTCGGTCAGGCGGAAGCCCGGATCGTGATGGGGCGCTTACTGCAGACCCACAGCTTCGAATTCACAAATCACAGAATCCATGCCCACATGGGCGCGACGCTCGAGCCGCGCCCGGGGGTGAGGATGAAGGTGACGCCACGGAATCCAACGTCTTCGCGAAGCACCCCGGTGGGGCCAGACTTTGCAGGTACCCTGGAAACCTCGACGTCTGAAGACGTCGAGGCCTGATAACAAATGACCTACTTCGGCTTTTTACTACGTTTCCTTCTACTTCCCATTCTCCTGTTCCTTGCCATTGCCTGGTGGGACCACAGAAAGAACCGGCAGACCCACGGCTTTCGAAACGGGCGCGCGGTGTGGACCGCGATTGGCATTCACGTTCTGCTGGCCCTGCTCTACACGACGCCCTGGGACAACTACCTGGTTGCCACGGGTGTGTGGTATTACAACCCGCGACTGGTCACGGGCATAGTCATCGGTTACGTGCCCATTGAGGAATACACATTCTTCGTGGTCGAGACGATCCTTTCGGGCCTGTGGTGGTGGTTTTTAGCTCGCCGCCTGTCCCCGCCAAGGACGGCGTTCAAGCCGGACAGGCGGCTCATATACCTGTCTACCACTGTGCTTGCTGTCCTCTGGCTCATCTTCACCTATCTGTTCTTCTTTGGCGGCATGGAATGGACCTACCTTGCCATCATCCTCTTCTGGGCCTTACCCCCGATCATCCTCCAGTTCCTGTTTGGCGCGGATATCCTCTGGCATTATCGCCGGCTGGTCTTCTGGGCGCTGTTCATCCCCGGGCTGTATCTTTCGTTGATGGATATTGTGGCACTGACCGAGACAACCTGGTCCATCTCCCCGGCACAGACGACCGGCATTCTGTTCTTCGGAATTCTGCCGCTCGAAGAGGTGCTGTTCTTCTTCATCACAAATGTATTGATCACATTTGGCATGACCCTCCTGCTGGCAGAGGTCAGCCAGGAGCGCGTCGCAGAGATCAAGCGGCGGGTTCAGGCGTGGAGAGAGAGGCGGGCGCTCCGTCCCCAGTCACGTTGACGAGGTCGTGGATCCACTTGCGGGAGAGATAACGCCGGAAGATGACGATCGCCTTGACCGCTTCCTCCAGCAGCACTAATGCATAGACTCCGTAGACGGGAAGATGCAAAACGAAACCGCCGATCAGCGCGCTGGGCACACCGATGGCCCAGATCGAAAAGAGCTCCGTGAACATGGCATAGCGGGTATCGCCGCCGGCGCGCAGGGCGCCAATAAAGAGCATGAAGTTGAAGACCCGCAGCCACGAGGAGAAAGCATAAACAAGCATAAGCGAGCGCAGGTTGGCTGCCGCAGACGGGGAGATTTGATACAGGCCCACCACAGTGTCACGCAAGACGAGCACGATCATACCCGCCAGCAGCGCGGCCGCCACGCCCAGGATGGTGAAGCGCCGGCCATATTCAAAGGCGAGCTCCTTGTTCCCTGCACCGATCTTGTTACCAACCATCACCGAACAGGCGTTGCCTAACCCGATAAACAGCACGAACATCAGCTCCTCGACGGTAGCATTGATGTTGATCGCGGCAATCGCATCTGTGCCGATGCGCGCGTAGACCGCGTTGTAGCTGGTGATCCCCACAGACCACAGTACCTCGTTGATCGCCGCGGGCATCGAGGTCTTCAGCACTTTGACCAGGAACGGCCGGTCGAAGCCCAGGAGGGCATGCGCCGGCGCGGCAAGCGGTGACTTACGGAGATACACCAGGGTCACCAGCAGGACAGACTCGAAGACCCATCCGATGCACGTGCCCAACGCTGCGCCGCGCACGCCCAGAGCCGGCAGGCCGGCAATCCCAAAGATGAACAAATAGGCGAGCACGGTCTTGAGCGCCAGGGCAGCAACGGCCACAACCACGGTCATAGCCACCTGGGTGATGCTCCTCAGCACGGCGATATACGAAACGGAGATCGCCGTGAAAATATAGCTGAGGCCCACAATACGCAGGTAATCGCTGCCCAGGTTGATCACCTCCGCATCTTCGGTGTAGAAGCTCATCAATTTGTCAGGGATGAATACGGCCGCCAGCGAAAAGACCGCCGCTACAGAAATGGCGATGGTCAGACAGATTCCCAGCACGTGGTGGATCTGCTCCACATCGCGCTTGCCCCAGAATTGCGCTGTGAAGATAGACATGCCGCTCGTGACCCCGAACAGGAACAGGATGAGCAGGAAAAAGATCTGGTTTGCCAATCCCAGCGCTGCCACGGATTTCTCGCCCAGCTGCCCCACCATCAGCACATCCACCATATTCAGGCTGGCAGTGATCAATTGCTGGAAGGCGACCGGAACAGCCAGCGCCAGCATCGCACGGAAAAAGTCCTTATCACGCAGAAAAGTCAGGTCCATAAGTGGCCTATTTTATCAAAGCGGTTTCTGATGCCCGGTAGCGCCAGAGCTTGGTGCGAGAATCGTCGGTTGCGAGACCATGGTCTCGCCCTACAGATGTGAGTCCTTCCGAAAAGAAAAGGCAGCCACCTTCACAGCGACGGCTGCCCTGAACACTGACCACTCCTCTACTGATGACTGATCACCGCCCCACTGATCACCGATCTACTGATTACTGTCCTACTGATTACTGATCCTTCGGCGCTTCCCTCACGATGTAAAGCGGCCTGCCCTTCGCTTCATCGTACAAACGACCGATATATTCGCCAAGGATGCCGACGCAGATCAACTGCACACCGCCCAGGAACAGCACGGCGATCAGGGTCGTCGCCTGTCCGAAAAACGCCTGGGACCCGGTCATACGCAGGTATACCACCGGGATGATCGCCAGGATCGCGATCCCGGCAGAGGCAAAACCAAAGAACGTGGCGACCTGGAGGGGAAAATAAGAGAAACTGGTGATCGCATTGAGCGCCAGGCGGAACATCTTGCGGAACGGGTACTTCGTTTCGCCCGAGAGGCGCGCTGCCCGCTTGTACTCCACGCCGATCTGTTTGAACCCCACCCAGGCAGACATACCGCGCGGGAAGCGATGCCGCTCGCGCATCTGCTTGAGCACATCCACCACCTTGCGGTCCAGGAGGCGGAAATCGCCTGTATCAAGGGGGATCTTCACATCGGTGATGCGGTAGATCAGCCGGTAGAAAAGCGACGCGGTCCACAGCTTGAACCAGGATTCGCCTTCGCGTTCCACCCGTACCGCATAGACCACCTCATAGCCCTCTTTCCATCTCTTTGCCATCTCGAGGATCAGCTCCGGAGGGTCCTGGAGGTCGGCATCGATGGTCACAACCGCATCGCCGCGCGAGTAATCCCAGCCGGCCGTGATTGCGATCTGGTGTCCGAAGTTGCGTGCAAAGATCACGGGGCGCACGCACGGATCCTGTTTCCCGAGTTCACAGATCGCATCGGTAGAGCCGTCGGTAGAGCCATCATCTACGAGGACCAGCTCCCAGAGTTCGCCGGTGGAGTCCATCACTTCTTTGACGCGACGGTACAGTTCCGGAATGTTCGCGAGTTCGTTATAAATGGGAGCCACGATCGAATAGGTGATTTTCATGCTTGGGGGTTCTCCTGAACGGGCGGCTCCTCGAGCGGAGGGTCATTGATCAACAC
>DAITPI010000099.1:0-11297 GCA_036833655.1 Anaerolineales bacterium
CCTTTGTTAACGGTCAGCGCCTCGCTGGGCCCCGGGTTTTGAAACCGGGCGAAGTCGTGTCTTTCGGCGAGCAGATCGTGCTTGTCTTCGAAGCTACTACCTTTGACCCGGGCGCCACGGTCGTCTCGCCGCGCGCGGCTGCCGCTGTGCCATCGATGCAGCGACCGCTGATGCCTCCCCCGCCGCCCGTGGATTACGCCGGAAGTGTGCCTGCCAGCCCCGCGCCGATCTCCACCACCACTACGATCCGGCGCCCCGGCTACCTGCCGATCGCGATCGGCGTCGGTATTTTCATTTTCCTGTGCATGTGTGTGGCGTTCTTCTGGTGGGTGGATGCCAACTATTTGTGGTGCACCTTCTTCCCCTTCCTGGGTGGCTGTTGACCTGTAGGAAAGCGCACCCCGCGAGACGCATCTGTGTCCGCGGGGTGTTTTGTTTAATAGTGCACAAGCGAGTAGAATAGAACTACCCTGGAGTCCCCTGCATGCAACCGTATTTTTCCACTTCACCGCGTTGGAGTTCGACCACGAAACTGCTGGTGGGGCTGGTCATCGTAGGCATCGTCGCATTCCTGCTCTTCCGCTTTACAAGCCTCATTACTCCACTGCTGATCGTCTTCATCCTGGCGTACCTGCTCCACCCGGCGGTCACTCTGATGGCACGCGGGCTGCGCATTTCGTGGAAAGCTTCCGTCAATATTATCTATTTCGGGATTCTCCTGCTGCTGATCGGACTGCTCACGATCGGCGGCGTCGGGTTGGTGGCGCAGGTACAAAGCCTGATTCACCAGGTACAGACGATCGTCGCCGATCTGCCGAAATATATTGCATCGCTTTCCGGACAGGTGTTTGAATTCGGCCCCTTCAGGCTGGATTTGAGCACGTTGGACCTGAATGCCATCAGCCAGCAGCTGCTCGCCTTTGTCCAGCCTCTGCTCGGGCGGACCGGAAACCTGGTTGCCACGGTCGCAGGGGGCGCCGCAGAAATCTTCGGCTGGACCTTCTTCATCCTGATCGTTTCCTACTTTGTGATGATCGAAAGCACCGGCCTACAGAGCGACCTGATCCGGGTGGAAGTGCCGGGCTATAACGAAGACCTGCGCCGGCTGGGCACTCAGCTGAACCAGATCTGGAATGCCTTTCTGCGCGGACAGATCTTTATCTTTGCTATGTCCACAGTCATCTACATTTTTGTCTTATCGTTCTTTGGCGTGCGCTACGCCATCGGAATCGCGTTCATGGCGGGCCTGGCGAAATTCCTGCCCTATATCGGTCCGGCGATCACGTGGGTGGTCATGGCGCTGGTCACCTACTTCCAGCCTGATAAGCCCTTTGGCTTGCAGCCGCTAGCCTACATGGGAATGGTCGTCATTACGACCACGGTCATCGACTGGATCATTGACAACCTGATCGCGCCGCGCATCATGGCTCGTAGCCTGCGCGTTCATCCCGCGGCTGTGCTGGTCACCGCCCTGATCGCAGCCAACCTGATCGGGATCCTGGGTGTGGTGATCGCGGCGCCTTTCCTTGCCTCGGTGGCGTTGCTGGGACGCTATACCATGCGCAAGATGCTCGATCAGGATCCGTGGCCCCCTGGTGAGGCCATCCCGGCACAACCGATGTCGTTCGAATGGCTCACACGCATCAGGGTGTTTATTCTATCGAAGCTTCAGCGAAATCCTCCAAAAGAAATCAAGTACCCGAAGGAGCGTTCTGATGAACAACAATAATCATAACGAACCCAGGACCGAGACCATTGCCGAAACCGAAAACTTCCAGGCCTGGCTGGCGGAAGAACCGGACGGCGAGACGACCTATTACCTTCAGATCGGCCGTGCAACCATCAACTTCTTCCAGGAAGAATGGGACCAGTTTCTGGATTTCGTGAAGGATATCGACGGGGTCAAGCCAGATGAGGACCAGCTCTACCGGTTGGAATTTGATAACGTGGATGTCTGGCTGGATGAAGAGGACTGGAGTGAATTCAAGAACCTGGCGCGTGAGATCGGGAAATAATCGCCAGTGGACTCAACGGAATGAAACGAGCAAACGCCATTACTGATGTGCGTGGTATTGAAGTCGGCCACGCCCAGAACGACCAGGCGCTGACCGGTTGTACTGTGCTCCTGTGCCGGGAGGGCGCGGTGGCGGGTGTTGACGTGCGCGGCGGGGCGCCGGGCACGCGCGAGACCGATCTATTGAACCCGGTCAATATGGTGGAGAAGATTCATGCCGTTGTACTGGCAGGTGGCTCTGCGTTTGGGCTGGACTCAGCCACGGGCGCCATGCGCTACCTGGAAGAACAAAAGATCGGTTTCGACATGGGGGTAGCGAGAATACCCATCGTGCCAGCCGCGATCCTGTATGACCTGGGCCTTGGCCGCGCGGACGCCCGGCCGGATGCGGCGATGGGGTACCGCGCTGCTGCTTCCGCTTCCTCAAGACCCCCGGCCGAGGGAAATATCGGGGCGGGAGCCGGGGCTTCGGTGGGAAAGATCCGCGGTATGAAATATGCGACTAAAGCTGGCATTGGCACCTGGAGCATCAAAGTCAATGACATTGTCGTCGGCGCGCTCGTGGCGGTCAATGCCGTGGGTGACGTCGTGGACGCCGAGAGCGGCCAGTTGATCGCGGGCCTGCGCTCCGGCAGGACGCTCCAGGCGATGAAGAAGGATCAGGTGCGCGCTGCTGTCCAATCGAATACGGTGATCGGTGTGATCGCGACCAATGCACAGCTGACGAAAGCCGGCGCCACCAAAGTCGCCCAGATGGCGCAGGACGGATTGGCACGCGCGATCCGTCCTGCCCATACCATGTATGATGGCGACACCATTTTTGCACTCGCGACCGGCGAATCGAGGGCAGACATCTCTACGGTCGGCGCTTTTGCCGCAGAAGCCATGGCGATTGCCATCGTCCGGGCTGCAAAGATGGCTGCATCCGCCGGCGGGATACCGGGGCTTCTGTCTCAGCAAAAGAAGTAGATCGTCGACACCGCATGAGCATTGCGCCCCGGGATAACATGCTGGCAACAAACATCAACTGGGCAAGGCTGCTGACTGCCTGGTTTGCAGGGGACATCGCCGCCTACTTCCTGACCAGTTATCTCGCCAGCTTCTATCCGCACTGGTGCCAGTTTGTATTATGGAGCATCGTTCTTCAATTGTCGTGTAGCATGGGGATTTTTATTCTAGGTCGTGGCAACGCTGAGACCACCTCATCTCACAAACATATCCGCTGGCTGGCCATCCTTCCCTTACTGGTGGGATTCCTTCTCAGCGCGGCGGGGATGATTATTTCCTGGCAGTTCCCCGGGCTGTTCGATCGCCGGATGCTTCTCATGGACGGATCCCGGCTGCTACTCTTTCTGGGGCTCGCGTTGATCTCTCTCGGAATCCTGGCTGTTCTGGTCCGCCGAATTGAGGTGACCGGGTTTTCACAGCGACTCAGACAATCCCCACTGGTGCGCCAGATGCAGAGTAACCGTCTGGGTATCTTGCTTGCAGCGTTCTTTTTCTCCACCTACTTCACGTTCGCACAGAGCATCAATTTCCCCGGATTCCGCACCCTGGACCTGTATTTCGACACCGATATATCTCTATGGCTACAGAGGCTGACAACCCCGGCTCGCCAGGATGTAGACATCGTGCGGGCGGTCCATCCTGCCATTCTGCTCTTCTTGCGCCTGCCTGTCTGGCTCTTGTCGCTGTTTCTGGATGGAGACAGGCTTCAGGCGCTCTTTATCTTGAATGCCCTGGCAGGAGCCGTCTGCGTGTTACTGAGCTGGGCGATTGTCCGGCGAGCTGCGGGAAATATCACGTACGCTTTGATCATGGCAGCGATCGTGGGAGCCAGCTGTGCTCACATGTTGCTGGCAACCATGTCCGAAACGTATATCTATTCCGCTGCGGCGCTGCTCGCATTTGTTTTTCTGATGCAACGAGAATACACAGCCCTTAAGTTTACGGTCCCGGCGGGTGTGCTGGTCTTCGGTATCACCGTAACGAACCTCGTACAAACCCTGATCCTGTATCTCTTTGCACTGCCACGCATCCGGCAAATCCTTAAATACGTGTTCCTGGTTGTGGTGATCGCTGTTTTTCTGCACCTGCTGCAGATCTGGATCTATCCGAACGCGCGCTCGCTGTTCCAAACTTCCAATCTGCTCCACGAGCAATATTACATCATCAATCCGCTCGACTTTTCCTGGCGCGTAGCAGGCAGGATTGCGCTGATCGCCCGTGCGATTCCTCTTTATGGCGTCGTTGCCCCGACGCCCTTTGTTCTGATGGATGAGCTGGGGATGAATGTCCCCAACTTTCGCACGTATCAGATCCTGCTCGGGGAATTTCACGTTGCAGGGTATCACGGCCTGGCGGATGTCACCGTAAAACTCTGGCTCGTGATCCTCGGGGTTGCGGGCATCCTGTTCCTCGTGGACCTGCTCAAGTCGCCACGACAGGCTGCGCTGCCGCTGAGCCTGTTGCTGTGCCTCGGATTCAATTTCGTGCTGCATGTCGTTTACGGCGATGACCCGATGCTCTACTCCCCTGACTGGGTCTATGCCCTGGTTCTCTTCGTCGGCCTCGCCCTGGCAAAATGGGCGGACCGCCTCTGGCTGCAGCTCGCCCTGCTCGTCTTCCTGGTACTACTGGTCATTACAAACCTGGGATTGATCCATCAGATCCTGGCTGTTTCAGCCCCCTTTTACGGAACCGGAAACTAAAAAGAGGATGACCAGTCACAGGTCATCCTCTTATCCTTTTTGCTGAAGTCTAATACCTGCGGCCCTTCAGTTCGTCCTTCAGGACCATGGTCATCGCGACACTGACCAGCGTGACGATCAGGCCGCCGAGGAACGCGTTCCACCAGACGGGGTCATTGATGATCAAAGCCAGCCCGAACGATTGACCGATGACGCTCGTCAGCCAGAACAGGAAGGTGTTGATGACCAGCGTGAACAGGCCCAGCGTCAGGATGATCAGCGGGCAGGTGAGAAACTGGAGCAACGGGCGAAACAGGGCGTTGATCAGTCCGAAGATGAGCGCTAGCCAGATGATCGAGACCAGGCCGCTGCGCAGGTCGATCCCTGGCAGCACCAGCACCGCCAGATACAAGGCGATCGCATTGATCACCCAGCGTAGAATGAATTTTGTCATGTGATTCTCCTCTTGTTCAAGGGTCCGCTCTTGCCACCACGCCAGGGAGCATCCAGAAGAGCTGCCTCGAAACGTTGATATCGTCTTTATCCTCTTCTACGGAAATCACTCAACGTAGTTGCATCACGCACGCATCCAGAGCAGCGTCCTGCGCGCCTTGAAGCCCGCTGCCTCGATGGCTTCGGTCATTTCCCCGGCAGGATATTCCAGCGTGAGATGCGGATAGTAGGTGATGATCCGGCGGGCGTTGAGCAGCAGCAGGGTGAGCGACCGCGGGTCAGACCGGGGGCCCGTCGCAGCGAAGAGCGACTCGGAGCGGCCGCCCTGCGGCATCCAGGTCAGCATGGCGAGCGGCTGTTCGCCCCGGACAGCCGCCCACTGCCGGATGTTGGAATCGATGAACAACAGATACATCCAGCTAAGAAGCCCCGGTCGGAAGGCGTTGATCTTCCAGGGCTGGTACCAGCGCAGGGACTCGGGGTAGAGACGCTGGAGCCACTGCTGCTGCAAGGACCAGAAACGGGGGTGTCTGGACACGATCTTGATATCGGCCTCGGGAGTCGTCAGACGGGAATCGGGGCCCGCCTGCCAGCTCGTACGGCGCGCAATCTCCTGGAATCCAAGCTGCTGGTAAAGCCGGATGGCGCCGGGGTTGTCGTCGCGGACATGCAGCCAGATGGCGGCTGCATGCTTCGCCTGCGCGTGCTTCACCACCCGCTCGGTCAGGGCGCGCCCAATACCCCGCCGGCGATAGTCGGGGTGGGCTGCCACGTTCGCAATCAGGTAGATACGCTTGCCCTGATAGCGGAAGGGGATCAGGCTGGCGTTGCCGACGATGCGCCCATCCTGCTCCCAGACGTAGCCCATCAGCGGCAGAGACGCCGTCTCAGTCACCCGCGATGCCCAGCGCAGGAAGCTGTCGTCGTGGCTGGCGCGGCGCATATCGGAGATATAGCGCTGGCCCTCATTGTCCATGGTCGGGGAAAAACACAGCTCGATCAGGTCCGCGACCTCCGACAGGTCCCGCAGGACGTTGAGCGGCCGGACATGCGGGTGTTCTTTTTTCGCATTCACGGAGATGCTGATCGAGCTCATTGCGGTGAATTATAGCGCGTTGTGAAGGATTGGAGGATTGCAGGCGTATAATCTTCTGGCCCGGGAGCTGCAGAACATTTTCTACAAATTTAATACTCCTCTTATGCCGTATTTACAATTTGCCGATGCGGTTTTGTTATAATCCGCCCTGTCACCGGGCGCCGAAAAGGCCTCGCACCCTGACAGGGGTGCTACGCGACGACCTTTTGGGGCTTTTTATCAAAGTACGGCTGACATCGACTTGATTTTGAATTGGACCGGAGAACTTTGTCTGTGGTCACTGCTTGTCGATCAGACAAGTTGTAGAAAAGGAACATTCCTATGATGCGATTTGATAGATTTACAGAGAGAGCACAGGAAGCGGCCCAGCGCGCAGCAGAGATCATCCAGCGCTATGGCCATAACCAGATCGATACCGAGCACATCCTGCTGGCACTGATCGAACAGCCCGGCGGCGTGATCCCCCAGATCTTGGAAAAACTCAGCGTCAGCCCGGAAGCACTCACCGAACGGCTCGACGCTACATTGCGCGCCAGCCCCAAAGCCAACATCTTCGGCGGCGGCGCCGGACAAATTTTCATTACCCCGCGCGTGAAGCGGATCATTGACCTGGCCAACGAGGAAGCCAACCGCCTGAAGGACGAGTACATCTCGACGGAGCATATCTTCCTCGCCATCCTCACCGAGCGCAACACGCCCGCGGCACGCATCCTGGAATCCGCCGGTCTGACGCGCGACCGCGTCTATACTGCCATCCAGGACCTGCGCGGCGGGCAGCGCGTGACCGACCCCCAAGCCGAGTCCCGCTACCGGACTCTCGAAAAATACTCGCGAGACCTGACCCAGCTGGCGCGTGAGGGCAAGCTGGATCCGGTCATCGGGCGCGACAATGAGATCCTGCGCCTGATCCAGATCCTCTCCCGGCGCACGAAGAATAATCCTGTCCTCATCGGTGAGGCGGGCGTAGGTAAAACCGCGATTGCCGAAGGCCTGGCACAGCAGATCGCGAACAACGACGTGCCGGAAATCCTTTCGGGCAAGCGTGTGGTCCAGCTGGACCTCGGCGCGATGATCGCCGGTTCCCGCTTCCGCGGGGAGTTCGAAGAGCGCCTGAAAGCCATTATGGAGGAAGTGCAGCGCTCCCAGGGTGACATCATCCTGATGATCGATGAGCTGCATACTGTCGTCGGCGCGGGCGCGGCACAGGGCGCCATGGACGCTTCCAATATGCTGAAGCCGGCGCTGGCGCGTGGCGAGCTCCAGACCATCGGCGCGACCACGCTGGATGAGTACCACAAATACATCGAAAAAGACGCGGCCCTCGAGCGACGCTTTGCACCTATTTATGTGGAAGAGCCGACCGTCGACGATACAATCAAAATGCTGCAGGGTCTGCGCGACCGCTACGAGGCGCACCACAAAGTCCGCTTTGCAGATGACGCGCTGGTCGCCGCGGCTCGCCTGGCGGACCGCTACGTGACCGACCGGCGCCTGCCCGACAAGGCCATCGACCTGATGGACGAAGCCGCTGCGAAACTGCGCGTGGCATTGTATTCCATGCCGCCGGACCTCAAGGCAATGAAAAGCGAGATCGAAAAACTGCAGGCCGAGGAAGAGCAATCCGGCTTGAACCGTGACTATGAGCGTGCCGCGCAGAAGAAATCGGAGCGCCTGCGCCTCGACCAGGAGTATCACGAGAAACGTGACAAATGGGAATCCGAGCACCAGCTCGACGAGGTGGTGGACGTGGATGACATCGCCGGCGTGGTCCACCAGTGGACCGGCATTCCCGTCAGCCAGATGATGGAGACCGAAGCGACGAAACTCCTGCACATGGAAGCGCGCCTGCACGAGCGGATCATCGGCCAGGAGGAGGCGATCCACGCCATCTCCGACGCGATCCGCCGCGCTCGCTCGGGCTTGAAGGATCCCTCCCGCCCGATTGGCTCGTTCATCTTTATCGGTCCTTCCGGCGTCGGCAAGACCGAGCTCGCCAAGGCGCTTGCCTGGTTCATGTTCGACGACGAGGAAGCCCTCGTGCGCATCGACATGTCCGAGTACCGCGAGCAGCATACGGTGAGCCGCCTGTTTGGCGCCCCTCCTGGATATGTCGGGTATGAGGAAGGCGGTCAGCTCACCGAAGCCGTCCGCAGGCGCCCGTACCGGGTGATCCTTTTCGATGAGATCGAAAAGGCGCATCCCGAAGTGTGGAACGCGCTGCTGCAGATCCTGGACGATGGTCGTCTCACCGATGGCCAGGGCAACGTCGTGGACTTCCGCAACACCGTGCTGATCATGACCTCCAACCTGGGCACCGAGTACGTGCGCAAGGGTGGGGCGCTGGGTTTCCTGCAGCCGAGGGCAACCAGCGAGGAGCGTGAGTCGCACGATAAGGTCGAGAAGGCGCTGAAGGGCGCATTCCGGCCGGAGTTCCTCAACCGCATCGACGAGATCATTATGTTCTCGCCGCTGACCCTGGAAGAGATGGAACAGATCGTGATCCTGCAGATGAAGGAAGTGCAGGATCGCCTGAACGAGTACAACATCACCGTGGAGCTGACCGATGCAGCCCGCAAGTGGCTCGCCAAGGAAGGCTACGATCCGGCGTTCGGTGCACGTCCGCTGCGCCGGGCGATCCAGAAACACGTCGAAAGTCCGTTGTCCATCGAGCTGCTGAGCGGTAAATTCAAGGATGGCGCCACCGTCCAGATAGATGTGGATGAGGAGAAGAACAAAATCGTCTTCCATACCTCGGAGCCCGTCCGGAAAAAGAGCCAGCAAGCCGCAGAGGTGTAGTAGCAAAGGGAGCAGTCACGCTGCTCCCTTTTTTCTTTTCCTGACAGGGAGTCAACGTCTCCAGACGTTGGAATTCTCAACGACTGGAGACGTTGACTCCCCCTTGCCCTTACTCATCCAAGGTTTATGAATGAGAGGTAAGATGAGCCAAATTCAGTAAATCTCAGATCGAGAGGCATGAGCCCGAATCATTCGTGATCTACTGGAATTATTTCAAGGAGGCATTTGTTTATGCAAACTGGCAATCGAGCTTCATCGACGCCAAAGATCGTAGCGGCAATTGTTGGCATTCTTGTCTGTTGTTCGTGCGCTGCCATAGCAGCTGCGGGCGTATTTTTCTACAGGGCGTATCAAAACATCGATACCCCGCTGGATCTCACTCCTTTTGCACCCTTTGAAAACACAGCCACACCCGCGCCCACCGTGGAGGTCGAACGACCGCCCGCGGACCAGGTGTCGCAGGAGACCGTCGAAACCCTGGCGCAGGCACAGGTCCCTGAAAATGACCCCTATGAGCTGGCTTGCCGGCTCGAGTCTGTCTGCAACGTCTCGCAGACGGTGCAGGCAAAGTCCTACCAGATCGGCGACAAGGAAAAGTTCTGGATTCTGAATTCGGATACGAACGAGCACTCGCAGATCACGGCGACCTTGCGCTACGTCACGGAGCATTCCTACTTCTGGGCGGAGGATGGCACACCGGTGAATGAACGGGACATGAAACGGCTGATGGATACGTTCGAAACCAAGATCTATCCAACGGACCGCGCGTTCTTTGGTAGTGAGGCAAATCCCGGTGTGGACGGGGATCCTCATATCTACGTGATCTATGCCAGCAGCATCGGGCATAACATTGCCGGCTATTTCAGCTCGTCCGACTCCTACAATCCGCTGGTCAAAGAATACTCCAATGCTCACGAGACCTATGTGCTGGGGACCAGCCAGGACCTCGGCGATGACTATACCTACGCCACGCTGGCGCACGAGTTCGTGCACATGATCCAGAACGCTTCCGACCGCAACGATGTCTCCTGGATGAACGAAGGCTTTGCCGAGGTCGGCGCGTTCCTGAACGGTTACGATATCGGCGGCGCGGACTGGCTGTATGTCCAGAACCCCGATCTGCAATTGAACACCTGGGTCAACAATGACTCGCCCGATTTCTCCGCCCATTACGGGCAAAGCTTCCTGTACCTGACCTACTTCCTGGATCGCTTTGGCGAGGAAGCTACGAAAGCACTCACCAACAACCCGGAAAATGATCTTACCAGTGTAGACGATACGCTCGCCGAATTGAATATCACCGACCCGGAAACGGGTGAGCCCATCACCGCGGACGATGTGTTCATGGACTGGGCGGTGGCGCTGCACTTAATGGACCGCTCTGTCGATGACGGGCGCTACACCTACAACAACTATCCCAACGCCCCGCGCGTGGATAACATCGAGCGTATCTCGAATTGCCCGGGATCGGTGAACAGCAGTGTCAACCAGTATGGCATGGACTACTACAACCTCCGCTGCGCCGGCGATCATACGCTGCGCTTCAACGGCTCCACGGTGGCAAGTCTGCTGCCGGTCGATGCGAAGTCAGGCAGCTACATGTTCTGGTCGAACCGGGGCGACGAGTCCGACATGACCCTGACGCGCGAGTTCGATTTCACCAGTGTCAGCGGACCGATCTCGATGTCCTTTGCGCTCTGGCATGACCTGGAAAAAGACTACGATTACGCCTACCTGGAAGCCTCCACGGACGGCAAGACCTGGGAAATCCTGAATACGCCCTCGGGCACACCGGACGATCCCACGGGCCAGTCGTACGGCTGGGCCTATAACGGGCAGACAAATGGCTGGATTGACGAGGAGATCGATCTCTCCCGGTTTGCCGGTCAAAAAGTACAGATCCGCTTCGAGTACGTCACCGACGCGGCCTTGAACGGTGAAGGCCTGCTGGTCGACGATGTACGCGTCGATGCGATCAATTACAGCGAGGATTTCGAGACAGGCAATGGAGGCTGGGAAGCCGCCGGTTTCGTGCGCGTGGAAAACACGCTGCCGCAGACCTACAGGCTGACGCTCATCACCAAGGGTGATACCACCACCGTCACGCATATCGATCTCAACGCCGACCAGACCGCCGAGATCCCGCTCTCCCTGAGCTCGGGCGAGGAGGCCGTCCTGGTCGTGGCAGGCACGACGCGCTTCACAAGGCAGCCCGCCGCCTATGAGATCGAAATAAAATAATTTTCCG
>DAITPI010000100.1:0-11260 GCA_036833655.1 Anaerolineales bacterium
GCCGTGCTGGTAGCCGCCCCAGTGCCAGCGCCGGGGTTCTCCCAGTAGGTGCGAATGTCTGCGTCCCAATCGTTTGCAGCCTGTCCCATCTGAGGGATGGTGCCCAGATCGAAATCCGGGGCATTGCGGAACGCTTCCACATCGGTCTGCAGGATGAAGGCATTCTGCTGACCACCGGTGTTATCGCCCGAGCCCGTCTGCAGCTGGAGCTGATTCCACGGAACCAGGATATCACGCTCACCCAGGTCCAGGAAGCCACCTGTACCCACAACCACATAGGCAACCTGGCTGTTGTCGAGATCCAGGACCATGTCGTCAACCTCACCGATCTGTTCGCCGTCCTGGCTCCAGACAGTGAAGTCAAGCTGGTTGGTCAGACGAGAAGGATTGGACTCGCCGGTCACCGGAACACCGGCGGTTTCTGTGGCAGTACCCACTTCGGTGGCGGTCTCCGTAGCGACGGGTTCCATTGTTTCCGTAACATCGACCGTTACAGGAGGGGGTGAACCTGCTACGTTAGTACTGGTTGCTCCGCCTCCACAGGCGGCAAGTACCATGGCAGCCAGTACCAGCATTGATAAAAGCAAGCTTACTTTTCTCATTCTTCTTTTCACTCCTTTTTCTATTCGATAAATGAGGAACCCTCATGAAAACATGTCACTCTGATTGAGCTAAACCGGTCTCTGACGATCTCAACTGAGACTTCTGGCTCGGACCAAAGTGACACGTTCAAGACGAGCTCCAGACTTTGTGGTTATCTACCTGCTAAGCATATTCGATATCGCCTGATAAGCAATGGGGGATGTCCAAGGGCAAAATTTGGGGGATTCCTTTACCCTATGGGGATCTGGAGTACTACAGGTTAACAATTCTCCAATATAGATGAGCCTTTACGCAGGAACTCCCTAAGCGGATTGGGCACATCCCCCATTGTAGAGTTTTGGTGCAGCCGGTAAATTAAATACAGACTATTGCAGAGAGCCTGTCTGCTTTTGACGCAGGAAAGGAGTCTAGTATGGATCTCTTACAGTGGGCATTAATTGCGTTTGTCGTGGCGATCATTGCCGGCTTGTTCGGCTTTACCGGGGTGGCGCAAGGCGCAGCCTCTCTGGGGCGGGTGCTGTTCGGCTTATTCCTGGTCGTGGCCGCGGTCTTTCTGGTCCTGGCGTTACTGGGCGTCAGCATCCTGACGTAAACATCTGAACTCAAGCGCGGGGAAATCGAGGGCATCCCTACCTCCTCTGGCGGATCCCTCGATTTCGGCTTTAACAGCCTGCCGGGGCAGGCTCGCGCTATTCTGTCGCCAGAGGGTAAAATCCACGCCCGAGGATCTCCTGCGCGGCGGAGACAACTACAAAAGCGGTCGGGTCTTCCTTGTTTACAGCAGCCTTCAGGTTGTGCGCTTCCGTCACCGTCAGCGCACAAATCAACACGGAGCGGTCTTGGCCCGTATACATGCCTTTGCCGGAGAGCGCTGTCACCCCCCGCCCGAGGTCGCTCAGAATCCGGGCTGCCACCGCTTCGGCCCTGGCAGTAATGATCAACGCCATGAGCTGCTTGCGGCGATGAGACGGCGCCAGGAAGGCGTGCGAGCCTTTTCTCTTGCTCTCCCCGGCCAACATGGAGGTGACCGCATCTTCCCCAAAGCGTGGCAGCACCTCGCCTGTCGCACGGTTCATGCTGATGGTCGCCAGGGCAAGGACGAACAGCGAGGCATAGAATCCAAAGCCCAGCCCGATCACGATCTCCCCGGAGAGCGGTCCCACGCTGCTGCGCTGGATGAAGGCAGCCAGGTCCGCGGCCGGCTCGGGGAAGAGCCAGATCTTTGCCAGCCAGGAGGCGTACAGGATCAGAAAGATCCAGATGTAATTCCGGCGTAAACGCCGCCCGAACGCCTCCCAGATAGAGATGGGAAAGCTCGGCGAAAGCAGATTCTCGGCCAGGCTCTCCGCCCACTCAGGCGAGGGGTGGAATGGCGGGACGAGCATCGCCGCATAGAAGTCCGTTTCCATCAGGCGCACACGATAGCTCCACAGCTCGTAATAACGATACCGCCTGGTCTCGATGAATAGGAACCATAGCACCAGTAATGTACTGAGAATGATCATGCTGTGATGGATCTCTGGCTGGCTGAACGCAATGGATAGCGTCGCGCCGGTGGATACGACCGCCCAATTTGTGGTCGTATCGAGACGCTGCCGCCAGACGTTCGCGCGCTGCACCTCCGCGCGGAAGAAGTGCACCATCGCTGTCACGAACTCGCTCGTCTTCAGGCGATAGCCGCGATAGGTCCAGACCGGCTCATCAGGATCTGGCATGGGAGTGACTTTCGGTCCGGGCATACTGACGTTTATACACTAGAACAGCCCCCAGGAAAAGTGCACTGCGATCTAAATGTCATTCAGCGCAGGCGGTTTGTCTCAACAACGCCTTCTGTACCTTCCCCATGGCATTGCGAGGTAAATCCTCCCGAAAGATGACGGATTTCGGCGACTTGTAGGCCGCCAGACGCTCGCGACAGAATGCCACCAGCTCGGGGGCAGAAACCGTTGCCCCGGATGAAGGACTACCACCGCTGTGACCCGCTCCCCCCACTCCCGGTCCGGGCAGCCGATCACCGCGCACGCCGCCACCGCAGGATGCTCCGCCAGGACGCGCTCCACCTCGGGAGGATAGATGTTCAATCCCCCACTGATGATCAGATCCTTGGAGCGCCCGCACAGGGTCAGGTAGCCATCCGGCTCGCGAAAGCCCAGGTCGCCGGTACGGAACCAGCCGTCGGCGGTGAACGACTCGGCTGTCTTCTGCGGTTGCTTCCAATAGCCCTTGAAGATGTTCGGTCCGCGCAGCTGTACCTCCCCGATCTCTCCAGCGGCGAGCGGCTGATCGGTCTCCGGGTCCACGATGCGGACATCCACCCCGGAGAGCGGCAAGCCGACCGATCCCAACCGTCGCTCGCCCCGCAGCGGGTTGGAGCAATTCATCCCGGTTTCGGTCATGCCATAGCGCTCGAGCAGGGTATAGCCAAAGGTCTTCTGGAAGCCTGTAAAGACCTCGTCGGGCAGGCGATCGGAGCCGGAGGTGATCAAGCGCACGTGCGACAGGTCGAATCGGCTGGCGCCGGGCACATCGAGCAACCTCTGGTGGATGGTGGGAACCGCCATAAAGACGGTACATTCCCCATCTGCAAGTAATTGGAGCGTTCGCACCGCATCGAACTCGCGCATCAAGCACGTCGTCGCCCCGGCATGCAGAGCGCCATGCAGGGCAACGAACAAGCCATGCACGTGGAAGATGGGCAGCACATGCAGTAGCACATCATCGGGAGTCCAGCCCCAGGCTTCCCGTAGAGATTGGAGATTGGAGATTAGATTTCCGTGGGTAATCTCGGCCCCTTTCGGCCGCCCGGTGGTGCCGCTGGTGTAGATGATGACAGCGGTGTCTTCAGAGGATACTCGGTGGTCGAGTGACCCCGAGGGCTCGTCGAGGGGTGTATCGAGACCACCTGCTAACGCGTAAGTAGGCAGTAGGGATTGAAACTTACCTGGCTCGGCAGGATCGAGATAGATACATTGCTGCAATTCCGGCAGGCGAGGCAGAATAGACTGGGTCTTCTCTCTGGCAGACTCCAGCGTGAAAAACAACTTTGCGCCCGAGTCGCTTAGGAAGTATTCGATCTCGTCCGGAGGATAGGCAAGATTCAGGGGAAGTGTGATCGCGCCCAGGCGGGTCGTCGCCAGGTGCAACAGGATGAACTCAAGCGACTTCGTGAGCTGCAAAGCCACCCGATCGCCGGGCTGGGCTCCCAGGCTGCGCAAGTAACCTGCAGTCTGCTCCACGCGCTGATCCAGCTCCGCGTACGTCAGGCGCTGCAGCGGCGGATCGATAAACTCCAGCGCGATCTTGTTGGGATGCTTCTGAACGTTTTCAAAGAAGCGATCAAGAAAAGACATGAGACTTCTGCTCCGAGCGCCGGGGATGGGGTTGACGCTTTGTTCTAGCGCCACTTCGGAACGCGCAATGGAATCTTGTCGTCACCTAACTCATGACAGAATTCTTTTAGCCGCTCATGGGCGCCCTGCCACTTCAGTTCATTCAGCTTTTCTTGCAGTGGGACATCCTGACGTATGGTTGCTAGTTGCTTGTAAAGCTTTGCCTCTTCCCGTCGTTGCGCCAGACTCTCAGCGAGGCTCGCGGCGCGCCCGGCGCTGATCGAGGGCACCTGCCATTTTGTCGGATCATCCGGGATCGCTTCCATATGCCTGTAATGGGCAAGCACGGCGGAGGCAGACTTGGCGCCCCAGCCCGGAATGCCGGGATAGCCATCTGCGGAGTCACCGACGAGCGCCAGCCAGTCTGGCATGGATTCGGGGAGCACGCCGAACTTCTCTCGGACACCCGTCTCGTCTATGATCACGTCCTTGCGGCGATCCCAGCAGACGATCCGACTGCCCGATACCAGCTGCGCCAGATCCTTGTCCGGCGAGCCGATCAGGATCTGCTCCACCGATTTGCTCGTGCCGAAACGCTTCACGGCTGTGCCCAGAGCATCGTCGGCTTCGAATTCCACCATCGACCAGACGACCACGCCCAGCGCTGACACTGCTTCCTCTGCCAGCGAGAACTGCGCCAGCAGGTCCGGGTCAACACCCTCACTTGTCTTGTAGCCGGTGTAAAGATCGTTACGGAACGACTCGATCACGTGGTCGAAAGCGACGCCGACGTGGGTCACGCCGGGGCTTGTCAACAGCATGAGCAGACTACGCAAGAGTCCGAGCGTCGCGCCGACCTCGCGCCCATCCGATGTCTTTTTCGGAGGAGCACCGAAGTGGTTCCGGAAGAGCTCGTAGGTACCGTCGATCAGGTGAACTTTCATGTGAGATGCATCCTTTTCTGGCTTTTCAATTTATCGTTTGGCGGTCATTCCTTTTTCTTGCCAGCGCCGTTCTGAGCAATAGCCGCGCGGAGGAGAGCTTTCAGGGCAGCCTCCGGGATGGTATCACCCTCATGGAAATCAATGCCGCGCGACGCCCTGGCATCCAGCCCGGCATTGAAAAGACCGCCGGAGTCTTCCAAAGAAGCGCCTTTGAAGAAGTTGAGCTTTACATGATCCTTGAAAGCACCACATGCCACAACATTCCCCTTATGCGACCAAACGGGCGTATCCCATTTCCATTCCTCCGTCAGCTCAGGGCCAGCTTCCCGGATAAGCCTGCGCAAGCGTGCCAGCAGTTTGCCGCGCCAATCTCCCAGTTCCTGGATGTAGTTGTCGGTGTGCTGAGAGGGAGTCAAACTAGTTTTCAGATCCGGCTTTGACATTTCACTACTCTCCTCAGCTTTTGCTATTTTTGACCCGGTGCAAACGAAAGTCCCTGCTCCTTCAAAGCGTGGCGGAGCTCATTCAGCGCATTTGGGCCGATACCATGCCATTGCTTCACTTCTGCCTCGCTGAATTTGGTTAACTGTTTCAGCCGGGAGACCCCAACCGCGGCCAGCGCGCGTTGGGCAGGCGCTGCCAACTTTGGAAGATCACTTGCCGTCGATTTGTTTTTCTTTGCCTTACCATCTAGCCTTAAGGTGCCTGAGGCATCTCGGTGTGTTCCTGTCGTATGACGCAACTCAAACTCCGCGCCATGACGGATAACATAATCCAATGCTCTTGCATGACCCAGTCCTAACCGGTAATCCTGCTTCAGCCAGGCGATGATGTCCTTGGATTCAGTGAGCTTTTTCTTCTTGGCTTCGGCAATAAATTGATTCGGTGTCTTCCCTGTTTTTTCTTCAATATTATCTAAATATGCTTGAAATGACATAGTTTCTCCAATCGAGAGATCAACAAACTTGGCTGTGGCCGGTCAAACGCCCGCCAGCAATCACTACCTTACCATGCGAAACCTGCGTCGAGACATTGCCTTGCAGTACTTGCGGCGCCGATCACGTCTACAGCTCTAGCGCCCGCTACGGCTTGCGCTTTTCGTATTGCGCTTTCGATTCCATTTGTCACAAGAGTAAAGGTCAGCTGATCGGTCTCTTTTGGATGTCTCGGAGGAGGCTGATGCGTGAGGACGAAGATCGGCACCTGGTACTCGCAATTGCCGGCAAACCAGTCCAGGTCTTCTGCCATGGCAAAGGAGTTCCAACCCATCACCACTGCGCCGGTATTCTGCATGAATTCGCGCAGCGGCTCCGTCTCGGGCAAGGTCATGCGATCGGGATACAGCACACCTACGCTGCCACTGCAGTCATCAATGAAACCGTCCAGAGACATCGTCATACCCAACACAACGTTGCCCATGCGATCCGCTCTCAAACGCTCCCTCCAGCAGCGTGCAGGATTCGGACCTGGACAGGCTCGCTAATCCCTTTCAGCTCCAGGAGCCGCGACTCCAGTCCCTGTCGATCCACGCCCGCCGCCTCGAGTGCCCGCTCGCTGACCACGATCTCTCCAACACCGGCCTTCGAAGCCAGCCGCGCCGCCAGATTGACCTCGTCGCCTATGGCGGAAATTTCGGTCAGTCCCTCCGCGCTACCCATCGCGCCGAAATACGCAATGCCCGCATGGACGCCGATGCCAACAGGAATCTTCTCTCGTTCCATGGCACGCAGGAGACGCTGTGCCACCTGGATCGTCCGCCGCACGTACCCGGGTCCGGCAAACCCCGCGCCCCAGAACGCAGCAACGGAATCACCCGCCAGTTTTTCGACAAGTCCATCTTCATCGATGATCAGCTTCGTCGCCTGCATGTAAAACCGATTGATCAACTGGCGGAACTCCGTCGGGCTCATTGTCTCAGAGAGCGCGGTGGAACCGCGCACGTCGACAAACAGCATGGACATCGGCACCTCCGCCCCGCCGGGGAACTCGCGCGAGGCGATTTCGCACAGGTTACAGTAACGCGGGTTGAGAGCGGAACGCTGTTTGCCAAACAAGACCCGGACAATCAGTCCACCGATCCCCTGGAAGGGCGCATTGCAGAACTTGCAGCGCGGATCGCGTGGCAACACGCGGAAAACATGCCGAAGATGCTTATCCACGGCAAAGGCGTTGCTGGTGAACCAGAACCACCAGACGCTGCCCACATCCACCGGTTCTCTCTCGTTCCGATTCATTCTACGAAAAGTCCTTGCTTCACCTGATCCTCTTCCACGTCGCCGGTGTATTGCACTCCGCTAAACTCGAAGCATAATATATGAACCGGGAAGATCTTCTGTCATCGCGCATTTCCATTCCTTGATCTCTATGGTATGTCCTCAAACAGATCCAGCCGCCAATCGTTGACCCACGTCGATCGCCCGGCCGGATATTCGAACTGGCACTCTTCGATCAGGGTGAAGCCGAGCTTTCGACAAATCGCGTTCGAAGCCGGATTCGATATCGAGGGAAAGGCGTGCATGAATCGGTACTTCGGCTCCACAGACACCTCGGCAATCAGGGCTGCCGCGGCCTTTGTACCTATGCCCTGGCCCTGGTACTCAGGCAGCACCAACCAACCCATCTCGTAGATTTGCTGTTCCCGCCAGACCTTTCTCCAGTAGCCAACGCTGCCTACACCCTCGCCGCCTGGTTCACAGACAATCTTGAACATGTGGTCCGTCTCAGACTCCGAAAGCCGGATATAGCGCTGGTGGCGCCGCAGGATCTGCTCTGAAGTCTCGGGGCCGCCGAGGTGAGTCATTATAGCGGGGTCGCCCAGGAGTCTTTCGAGCAGGGTCAGATCCCCGGCGGACCAGGGCTGAAGCCGCACGTCAATCACGCGGCTCCTTTCTCTGCTTCGTTTTCTTTTTCAGATTTTCCTGCACCCGATATTCCACGATCCGGCGGATGAGCGGCAAGGGCAAAGGCTGATCGATGGGGAACTGTACCGAGCCTTTGGCGCCCTTATACCGGCTTAAGTCTTCCTTGAACGCGTCGATACCGGTCGGCGTGGGATAGAACCCGATGTGCTGCTTGAATGCCGCGAAATGGACCAGGTTCCCATTGAGCGTGAATGTCGGCATCTGATAGCTGATCGTTTCCCTGGCTTCCGGCGCCGTTTCTTTGATCGTCTGCCGCAGCTCATTCAGGATAGCTCTCACGTCTTCCGGAAACGCGTCAATATATTCATCGACGGTCTTGAATTGTTTTCTGGTTGCATCCATCTCGGATCTCCCTGGATTATCGACGGGCTGGCAGGATGTTCTGATTAAGGCGGAAGAGATTGGTCGGGTCGTAGCGAGCCTTGATCGACGCGAGCCGGTCCCACGTGGACCCCGGATAGGCCGCGCGGATCCGGGCTTCGCCATCCTCCGCGAGGAAGTTGACGTACGCGCCCCGATCGCCCTGCTGCAACGCCGAGGCAAACTCCGCAACCCAGGCCTCATGGGTGGGCTTGTCTTCAGGTTTCTCGTACAGGGCGGCAATGTTCACCATGATGTGTGAATGACGGTGCGCAAACGCCGTCGCCTCGACAGGCACGCGGCCCATCGCGCCGCCCAGCACCCGCAGCTGCGCGACAGACATAGCCGCGGTCGATGCCTGTAAATGCTGGACGATGGTCTCTGCCACCGCCCGATCGATCTGGTCGACAAACATGGTCCGCGAAGCTGCCACGGGATGATAGCTACCATCCTCCTCCGGATACATCTCCGGATAGGACATCGGCCGGAGCAGATCTGCCAGAGGGGTGGCAAGCGCCCGGAACGGCGCCAGCGCGCGCTCGCCATCTGCCATATCACCGGCATACATCATCATCGCCATGATGATCATTTTGCCATGCGCCTCTTCAGGCAGGAATGGCATCGGCGGGGCAAACATGACATTGGCAATGGTCGAAAGCTCTTCCGGGGCTGCGTCCGCTTCTGCAATGAAGGAAGCGATCACATCCGGCGCCGCCGGCAGGACGAGCATTCCGCCCAGCACCTGGCCCACTTCGTGCAGCTGGAATTGGAAACGGATCACCACGCCGAAATTGCCTCCCCCACCCCGGATCGCCCAGAACAGGTCGGGGTGCGTGTTTGCATCCACGTACAGGGTCTGACCGTCCGCCGTGACGACTTCCGCCGCCAGAAGGCTGTCGATAGTCAGACCGTGCTTGCGCACCAGGTAGCCAACCCCGCCGCCCAGCGTGAGCCCGCCGATACCGACGGAGCCGGTATCGCCGAAGCCGGTGGCAAGTCCATGCTCGGCTGCTGAAGCCGTATACTCGCCAGCTGTTAAGCCACTTTCCACCCAGGCAGTGCGGTTGGCAACGTCGATCTGCAGATCACGCATATTCGAAAGGTCCAGGACAATTCCCCCCTCGGACACGCAGTAACCGGCGGCGCTGTGGCCTCCGCTGCGCACGGCAAGCTCCAGCCCGGTCTCCCGCGCCAGCGCGATCGCCCTGCAGACATCACTGGCATCCGCCGCTTTGAGGATGACTGCCGGGTGACGATCGATCCCGCCGTAGAACGTAGTACGCGCCGCATCATAATCTGGGTCGCCGGGGGCGACCACAAGACCCTTGAAGTCATTGCGAAGTATTGGAATGGCAATCGGTGTGGAGTTGGATGAATTGCGGGAAATTTGCGAGTTGATCTTGTCTACCATTAATCGCTCTCCTCTATTCTATTTTACTGATAAACGATATTTCTGTTTCTTCTCTGATCGGTTGCTGTTTGCCGCGGCGGCCTGTAATCGTACCGTAGTGCGGGGCAGCGTGTCAACCCGGCAACAAGAGCTTAGCCTGTGAACCGGCCTCGTTCAGGTTGTCGGGCTGGCATTTCGCAGCGCCTCTCATAACAGCCTTAGGCGTCTGCTCTTTCCGGTAGATTTGCTCGACAATCTCCCGGACCACTCGCACGTCCGCTCTACAGGGATGGTCGAGCTTCTCCCTGAGCTCATCCACCAGTCCGGTGTTGCTCATGGTGGACCTCGATCGTTCTATGCCTTGCCCTCATAGGCCTGTCTCAAGCCTTCGATGTCGATTTTGTGCATCTGGAGCATTGCCTGCATCGTTCTCTGCGACTTAACCGGATCGGGGTCGCCCAGCATCTCGCCCAGGGCGGATGGGATGATCTGCCACCAGAGGCCATATTTGTCCTTGAGCCAGCCGCACATGCTCTCCTCGCCTCCTCCGGCGAGTAGCTTCTCCCACAGCTCGTCCACTTCCTCCTGGCTCTTGCAGTCCACAAAGAGAGAGATAGCTTCGTTGAACTTGAACTGTGGGCCGGCGTTCAAGCCCATGAGTTTTTGACCTTCGAGCTCGAATGTCACTGACATGGCTTTCCCATTCGGTCCGGGCGTGACCCCGAGAACCCTGGAATTCTTGAAAATAGAGGTATAGAAATTCATCGCCTCCTCAGCCTGGTCGTCGAACCATAGAAACGGGGTAATCTTATTCATCGCGGTCTCCTTATGCTTGTATAGTTTCCAAAACTTGATCGAGGCGCTCATAACCCTCGGTGACGCCTTGCTCCATGCCAGCCTGGACCATGCCATCCCGATCCTCAACCGACTGAAAGAGAGACTGGATCGTGATCCGGGTCCGGTTCCCTGGCAGCGAGTCGAGCCGCATGGAATCCAGCGTGACGTGGCCGGGCTCTGGCAGACCTTCGAACTCGAAGGTCTGGATCATCCGCTCCTCAGAGATTTCGTGGAACACGCCGTGGAAGCCAAATTCGTTGCCATTCTGGTCTTTGTGGATATAGCGGTACCGGCCGCCGCTGTGTGGCTCAAACGTATCCAGGACCATCTCATATCCATGTGGTCCCAGCCATTGCACATACAGGTCCGGGTCGATGTGGGCACGATACACCAGCTCGCGCGGGGCGTCGAATTCCCGGGTGATAAAGACTTCCTGCTTGCCTGGCTCGGCGGTAACGATGGTTTTGTTTTGGGATGACATATTATCGCTCCTTCTTTTTCATATTTTCTAAGACTTTATCGAGGCGCTCAAAGCGCTCGCTCCAGAACCGCTCAAAGGGCGTGACCCAGTCGAAGATTGGCTTCAGCTTTTCCGCATCAACCCGGTAGAAGCGCTGGCGACCGGCTCGCCTCTCACTGACGAGCCCAACCTGTTTCAGCACCCTGAGATGCTTCGATACCATGGGCTGGTTCCAGCCAAGCTTCTTGACGATCTCGTTCACCGACAGCTCGTCGGTTCCGATGGCCTCGAGCACCTGGCGTCTCTTCGGCTCAGCGACTGCATTGAAGGGATCATGGGTGGTCGGGGTGCGTGCCATAACCATATTATATTCCTATATAGGAATATGTCAATGCCCTATTCTAGAATATGTGTTC
>DAITPI010000101.1:0-11224 GCA_036833655.1 Anaerolineales bacterium
TCAGGAATGAAAGAGTCCTGCCCAGTATAAACAAAACACCCCTTATCTCAGGGGCGTTTTCAATTTTCTAGTACTTCTTATTTAGCGGGCATAAAGTGAGCTGGCCGAAATTTATACCCGTAAACAATTAATCCTCTTTCATCGCCATCGTTGCGCATCTTGCGGGTAACCATTTCGACCGGCATGCCGATCTGAACGGCGTCGTTATCCACGTCCGTCAGCTGAGCGGTGATCACAGGACCTTCGTCCAGTTTGACGAGGGCAACGGTGTAGGGGGCGTTGGCATCGTAGCCGGTGGGGGCTTCGTAGATGGTGGTAAAGGAATAGACTTCGCCCTTGCCGCTGAATGTATAGAGCTCCTTGGCTTCATCGCCACAATTCGGGCAGACATCGCGCGGGGGGAAGATTTTGTGATCGCAGTGCGGGCAAACCTCGCCAACCAGCCCGTAGCGCTGCTTCTTGAGTCTCCAGTGTCTTGGAATTTCCATGTGTTAGTTCCTTTCTCCAAGACTAATTCTATGTGAAGGAACTCTCAAAGACTCTCAAACCTCGGCCTTTCAGGACTGCAAAGGAAATCTTATTCCTTTTGAGTGAGAAAATGAGAAAGAATTAAGGAAAGTCCCAGAAAAAGCGGCACGAAGCCTCCCAGCATCCAGGGTCCCAGCCGAAGCGGATAGCCATCACCTGCCGCGAAGCCGAGCGGATAGAGTCCCAGGGTCAGGGCCAGCCCCAGGGCCGTGGCCACAATTCCCCAGCGCAGCAGCCCCTTTCCGCTGCCTCGTTCCGGGCGGGTGAGTCCCTTCTCCGCCAGGGAGATGGTTTCCTTGTAGTTAATGTAACGGAGAAAGGCAAGAAAGCCGAAAATGACGGCAAGCGCCCCCACAAATCCCAGGCACGGGAAAAGGTCACTCATGCGCGCTCCTCTCCCGCCCATGATAGCACAACCCCGAAGGTCATGACCTTCGGGGTTGTAGCTGGGTTTACCGGCTCACGTGGATGGTAATGCTGCCGCTGCCTGTCTCGACCGTGAGCGGGTCGCCTCCCTCGTTCATCGTGCCGGTCTGGTGGCCCTTTTCCAGCTCGCCAGTCAGGGTAACCGTGATCGGGATCTCGGACTGGATCGAGCCGAAGTTCGTTTTGAGATCCACATTCAGCGCCGAGTCTGCCGGGATGGTGAGGCTGATCTCCCCAAAGTCCGACACGAGGCTGTGCGGACCTTCGCCGAGCGAGCCCTCGAAGCTCACCGGACCGCTCTTGGTGCTGAGGTCCAGGGTCACGGCTTCCGCGTTGGTGACGGTCACCGATCCGAAGCCGGAGTGCGCCTTGACTTTGCCGAGCACGCCGTCGGCTGTGACAGAGCCGCTGTTGGTCTCCAGATCGTAGGAGCTGGCTTTGACCTGCTCCAGGCGGATCTCGCCGAACTCACTCCGGGCGGTGAGCCCTCCGCGCAGGTCCAGAGTGCTGAGTGTCACTTTCCCGCTCTGGGTGATGATCTCGAGTGTGCCAGCCGAGCCGCCGTCGAAGGAGGCATCCCCGAAATCGGTCGCCATGGTCACATTTCCGGAGGCCTGCACGTCTGTCATCTGTAGCACGCCGCTCTTCGAGTTTAGACGGATCTCCTTGCCGCTGGCTTTCTCGATTGAGACTTTTCCGAATCCTGACGAGAGCTCGATGTTCCTGGTGCCTGCGTCGATCGAAGAGGCGTCCACCGTTCCGCTCTGGGTATTCACGCTCAGCTCCCCCTGGATGTTCTTGGCTGTCACCTCGCCGAAATCGTTGACGATGGTCACGGCACCGTTGATATCGGAGACACTCACTTCTCCGAAGCCACCATCCACATTCACGCTTGTTTCTGAAGGGACTGTGACAATAAAGTCCACGGTATTGACATTGTTGCTGAAGTTCATGGACTTCGGCAGCTCATACTTCAGGGTAATGGCGTTCCCGGTCTGTTCCATCGTGTATTTGATGGTTTTGACTTCCTGGTCTGCCCGGGACTGGGAGGAGTCATACGCCGTCTTCACTGCTTTGACCTGGACGGAATCCACGTCTGCACCTATGACGGTGACATCCCCTGCAGCGCTCAGGATGTTCAGGCTGATGGGCTTCCCGGTATCTACCTTGAGGGTCTTGCTTTCCTCAAGAACCGAGGAGATGTTCCGCGTGTCGAACGGGCTATTGGTAGGGAAGCCATTATTCGCAGCGAAGAATACCACGGCGCCAATTCCCAGGCAGACAAATGCCAGGGCGATGACCAGTAGGGCGATTACAAAGGGTCTTTTCATGTTTATCTTCCTTGCTTACAGAGTATCGTAGAATGAGGTAGGATGTCTTCACTTCGTTTGACAGACAGTTGCGAAAAAAGTTTCAAAATTTTGCATGTCGTTGCGAGCCTGCGGGAAGTAACCCCCTGGCGCATGGGAGATTGCTTCGGGCAAACAGACACTGCCCTCGCAATGACATGGCGGTGAAACTTTTCCCCGTTTCGGCTGTCTAACCGCTTAGAGACCGCATGCCAGAATCACCCGAACAAGTCCTCGTCCAGCGTGCCCGGAGAGGTGACCAGGAAGCCTTTGCGGCGCTGGTGACCGAGCATCAGCGTTATGTCTATAACCTGGCTTTGCGCGTGCTCAAGAATGAGGAAGAAGCGCTCGACCTGGGGCAGGAGACCTTCGTGCGTGCCTGGACGGCGCTGCCGAATTTTCGCGGTCAATCCCAGTTCCGCACCTGGCTCTATCGCATCGTGACCAATCTCTGCTACAACCGTTTGCCCGGTCTGCGCCGCTCGCTCAACGAGCTGGGAGACGATGTGATCGCCGACCTTCCGGAGCTCGATCCCGCCTTCGACAACCCCGCTCGAGGGGTAGAGTCGCACGAGCTGCGGACCTATCTGCATAAAGCAATTGACGAGCTCGACGAACACTACCGTCTGCTCATTTCCCTGCGCTATCAGAACGAGCTGTCGTACGAAGAGATTGCCAGCACGCTGAACTTGCCTCTCGGCACGGTGAAAACAGGCCTTTTCCGTGCCAAGGAACAGCTGCGCCGCACGCTGGAAAGCTACCAGGAGATCTTATGGACAATCCCTTGACCCCCGAGCAGCAGAACGCCCTGATCGAGGATGCTCTTCAAACCTACCCGCTGGCAGCCATGCCGCGCGACATCGCGCCGGTCGTGATGAGCCGCCTGCAGGCGGTCCAGGCGCCGCGTCCCTTCCGCCTGACGTGGAACGATCTTGCCCTGAGCGTTGTGGTTGCGCTGTGTCTGGGCGCCCTCTGGTTCAGCCTCCAGAACCTGCCTCCCATGGCAGTTGCTCAGATCCGCAAGGAGAGCATCCTTTTTTATCAATACCTGCTGGTCAACAGCCGCTGGTTGATCCCGGTAGTCTCTTTTGGCGTAGCGGGCCTGCTCGCCGCCCTGACTCTCCCGTATCTGAGACAGGAGCTAACGAACAGAACATCCTGAATTACATGGGAATAGCGTACATCAACCGTATTGGTGCATAATCGCGAAAACTCGCAGGCGCAGGGAGTGTCCAGAGCGATGGGCCAAACAGTTCACCACGGAGAACACAGAGCGCACGGAGCTTTCTTAAGGGGTTTTCTCAGTGTTTTCCGTGTGCTCAGTGGTGAGATCATCCGACAAGCCCACGAAATTAGACACTCCTCAGGCGCCGTCCAACGGTTACGGGGACATAAAACCATACTATAATGACGGCTTGTCACATCGTGCCGCACGCGGTAGAGCCGTTGCCTTCATGAAAATTCTGCTGATCAACCAGTCTTTCGTTCCACCCGATGAGCCGGGGCACACACGCCACTTCGAGATGGCGCAGTATTTGCGGGGGTGTGGACATGAAATGGTCATCGTTGCCAGTGATTCCAATTACCAGACCGGTCTGCGCACGGTGGATCGCCGGGGTTTGTACAGCGAGCAGGTCATCGACGGCGTGCGGGTGCTGCGCGCCTACAGCGCCCAGACCCTGCACCGCAGCTATTTCTGGAGGGCCGTCTCCTTCGTCAGTTTCATGTTCAGCTCGGTATGGGCAGCGCTGCGGGTGAGTGACGTAGACCTGGTCATGGGCACCACGCCGCCGATCTTCCAGGCCGTCTCCGCCTGGCTTGTCGCTTTCATGCGACGGAAACCGTTCCTGCTGGAGGTGCGCGACCTGTGGCCCGAGTTTGCCATCAGCATGGGGGTGATCCGGAACCCGATCATTATCACGCTTGCCCACTGGCTCGAGCGGTTCCTCTACGGGCGCGCCACGCACATCCTGGTCAACTCGCCGGCCTACAAGGACTACCTCGTCAAGAAAGGGTTGCCTGAAAAAAAGATCACGTTTATCCCCTACGGCACGGATATCAGCATGTTCAACCCGGACGTGGATGGGTCATCCGTCCGCGCGAGGCTGGGGCTGCAGGACAAGTTCGTGGTTCTGTATGCAGGCGCCATGGGACAGGCGCACGATCTCTACACCGTGCTGCGTGCCGCCGGACGACTGAAGGAAGAAGGACACATCCAGTTTGTCTTCTTCGGGGCGGGCAAGGAACGCCCGAACTTGGAGGCGGAAGCGCATAGGCTGGGATTGAAAAACGTGCTGTTTGCCGGTACCTGCCCGAAAAAGGAAATGCCCCTGGTCATAGCTGGGTCGGACGTCTGCCTGGCTATCTTGCAGAACATCGCCATGTTCCGCACCACCTATCCCAACAAAGTCTTCGACTACATGGCATCGGCGCGCCCGACGGTGCTGGTCATCGACGGCGTCGTCCGCGAGGTAATCGAAGCGTCGCATGGGGGAGTGTTCGTCGAGCCGGGGAACGACGAGCTGCTGGCGTCCACCATCCTCGAGCTTTCGAGGGACCCGGCGCGGGTCCAGCAAATGGGGCAGAATGCCCGCGAGTATCTGGTGAGACATCTGGACCGCCGGGATAAGCTTGCCGAAACGGTCGAGCTGCTAAAAAGACTTATAGACAGGTAACACCGGGAGCATTGCTGTCCTCCGCAGGGAGTGTCTAATTTCGTGGGCTTGTCGGATGATCTCACCACTGAGCACACGGAAAACACTGAGAAAACCCCCGTAAGGCTCCGTGCGCTCTGAGTTCTCCGTGCTGAACTGTTTAGCCCATCCGTTTAGACACTCCCCCTGCGCAGGGGAACATAACTTAAGAGACGTTCTCGTTTACAATCATCGCAATGCTTCCCGTCGCAATCTTCCTCCTGCTCGTAGTCCTTTCCTATATCAGTGTCTCTTACATTCGCCGGCTGGCGCTGCGGCACCAGTTCCTCGATCATCCTAACGAACGCAGCTCGCATACGATCCCCATGCCGCATGGCGGCGGGCTCGCCATCGTCTTTCTTGTCCTGGCGACGAGCCTCTGGGCAGCGAACCAGATCGGCATCAACCGCAGTGTGCTTTACATCGTTCTGGGCGCCATCCTGGCAATGGTCGGCTGGCGGGATGACCTGTTCTCGCTGTCGCCGAAGTATCGCTTCCTGGTGCAGGCGCTGGTCGCTACGAGCTGCATCCTGGAGCTGGGATACTTCCGGGTGGTCCGCGTCCCGCTGATCGGCGAGCTGGACCTGGGTGCGGTAGGCATCGTCATCACCTTTCTGTGGATCATCGGCATGATCAACGCCTACAACTTCATGGATGGCATCGATGGGATGGCAGGCGGTGTGGCTGCGATGGCGGGCATAGGCTGGATGATCCTCTCTGCGAACGTACAGAACCCGTTCGTCTTCTGGGTGGCGCTTGCGATCGCCGGAACTAGCCTGGGCTTCCTCGGGCATAACTGGCCACCCGCCAAGATCTTTATGGGCGATGTCGCCAGCACGTTCCTGGGATACAGCTTTGCGGTGCTGCCATTGCTCTCTGCCGATCAAAGCGGCGACGCATTGACTGTGGGGACCATCTTGATGTGGATCGTCATTATGGACACCTTCATGACGTTCCTGCGGCGTTTGCTCCGGGGCGAGAATGTTATCTCCGGGCATCGTTCTTTTCTCTTTCACCAGCTGGTCGTTGGCGGCTACAGACACGGGACCATTAGCGCCCTGTACATCTTTCTCACGTTTCTCGGAGGTTTGCTCACCTATGAGTGGTCGCATGGCGACCAGGTTGCGCCGTTTCTCATCTTCCTGGGGCTGCCGCTGATCTGGATCCTGTTATCCCTCCATGCGGCGCGTTTGTCACGTACCCGTGCTCAATAACTTTCGCAACCTGAATTCCCTCTATCAATCGCTGGGCGTCCGCTGGCTGGCGTTCCGGGTCGGGTACGCGTTGCGCATGCGGACGGGGCTGATCCGCAGGCAAATGCCGGCCTATCGTTGGGAGGATCGCCCGCTGGCGACGTGGCTGAAACCTGGCATCCCCTTTGACTCCGAGAGCTACGCGGATTGGCGCAGGCACAACTCGCCAGATTTCTTCTTTCGTCCATTCCGCGCTCCCGGACAAACAACGGGACTTCGTGAGCGGAGTGACGAGCGCACTTCTCGTCACGTAGACGAGGCGCGAATGCCAGACAATATCTCTTGGAATCCAGGACTTGCTGTCGCCGAAGCAGAACGCCTCCTCAACGGCGAGCTAGAGTACTTTGCCCATCAATTTATCGAAACCGGCTTTCCTCCCGATTGGCATCGAGATCCCTTTTCGGGCGTCAGACTGGATGCCGATCAGCACTGGTCCGAGATTCCCAACGATGCGGATGTGGACATCAAGCTCATCTGGGAAGCGAGCCGGTTCAGCATGGTCTATCCTCTCATCCGTGCTTACGCCTTCACGCGGGACGAGAAGTTTGCCGGGGCGTTCTGGGAGCTGCTTGGCTCCTGGGCAGAGTCGAATCCACCGAATACGGGTCCCAACTGGATGGACGGCCAGGAGGTGGCTCTCCGTCTGCTGGCGTGGGCCTTTGGCTTTTACGCCTTCCTCGGGTCCCCGTCCACCACATCGGAGCGGATCGCGCAGTTCACAGTCATGGTCGCCGCGCAGGCGGAGCGGATCTATAAAAACATCGGCTACGCCATTTCGACGCACAGCAACCACACGATCAGTGAGGCGTTTGGTCTGTGGCTGGTAGGGACCCTGTTCCCCGAGCTAAAAGAATCAGCAAAATATCGATCTTTCGGGTATCAGCTGCTCGAACAGGAAGCCGCTGCGCAGATCTTTCCGGATGGCAGCTACTCGATGTACTCGCTGAACTACCATCGCTTCGTCCTGCATCTTTATCTCTGTGCAATCCGTCTCGGACAATTGCACCAATCGCCATTCTCTCATCTCCTCTTGGAGCGCCTCTCCGCCTCGATCGACTATCTCTCCCAATTAATCGACCCCTCCACCGGACAAATGCCCGTCTACGGCTCGAACGATGGCGCCCTGGTCCTGTCCCTGAACGATTGCGACTTCACGGATTACCGACCCCTGCTGCAGCTGGGGTCATACATCACGAAACAACGCCTCCTCTTTCCTCCCGGTCCTTGCGATGAAGACCTCTATTGGTTGTGCGGCGAGCACCCCCTAACCCTTTCCCCTGCTCCCGACCAGAAGCGCAGCCCAGCCTCCTTCCCTCATGGAGGCGCTTATATCCTGCGTGGCAGAGACAGCCAGGCCGTCATCCGCTGCACCCTCTTCCAGGCGCGGCCTTCGCACGCCGACCAGCTCCACGTGGACCTGTGGCTGCACGGCAGGGAGATCGCCTGCGATGCCGGGACCTATCTCTACACGGGGAAAGGCGTCTGGCGGAACGGGCTGGCGCACACGTCCGTGCATAACACCGTGATCGTGGACCACCAGGATCAAATGAAAATGGTCAGCCGCTTCACATGGACGGACTGGGCCCAGGGAAAAGTGCTCAACCAGACGGCAACCACCTGGCAAGGCGAGCACGACGGTTACCGGCGACTGGCAGATCCCGTAACGCACCGGCGGACGGTCCTGTCACTGCCCGGAGACCGCTGGCTGATCGTGGATCACCTGGGAGGAAGTCGAACTCATCACTATGCCCTCCACTGGCTCCTCTGCGATCTTGAATATGGAGTCCAGGAGCTTGCGCCCGGCAAGTTTAGAGTAGCGCTGGATATCCTGGACAGCATGCTGTCTGACTCCAGAATCGCCGTCCAAATAGGACTGATCGAAGGGCAGGGCCATTTCTCCGTAGTACGCGCCGACCCGGCGAGCACCCGCGGCTGGCGCTCCCGTTACTATGCCGATAAAGAACCCGCCCTCTCCGTCATGCTGGAGGCAGAACAGCCCCAAGTGGTCTTCTGGAGCTTCTTTGGCTCGGAGGCTGACTCCGTGGAAGGGACTGGAAATACTCTCCATATCCACACCGCAGATGGGGAGGAACGGTTCAATCTCGAACAATTAAACAAATAGGCCACGCCAGCAGCATGACCTACGAGTTGCCAATTACCACTTACCAAGTACAAATTACCAACTACGGAACCTTCACCTCCGCCTCCTGTGCCCGTAGCTTCTCCGTCGCGCGGAAATACTTCAGATAGCGGATGGAATTTGCATCCTTGCCGAGCAGCAGGTCCGCGGCTTTGATCGCGCTTCCCAGTTTGATCGGATCCGTGATCGAGCAGGTCGCGCCGGCTTGCATCGCCAGAGCGAGGAACATGCTATTCACGGAATGGCGGTCTGGCAAGCCAAACGATACGTTGCTCGCGCCCAGGTTGATATTGACGCCGAGTTCCTTCTTCACCAGCTCGATCGTTCTCAACGTCACCAGCGCCGCGTCGCTGTTGTGCCCTACCGTCATCACCAGCGGGTCGATGATGATGTCCTCGATCGGGATGCCCATTTTCGCGCAGCGCTCGACGATCGTGCCCGCGGCCGCCAGCCGTCCCTCCGGGGTTGCCGGGATGCCTTCCTCGCCGATGGTCAGGCCGATCACCGCTGCGCCCCGGTCCTTGACAATGGGCAGGACGGTGTCCAGCTGCTTTTCCTCCCCGTTGACGGAGTTCACCAGCGGCTTGCCGGGCGCAAGTCGCAGACCAGCCTCCAGGATCCGGGGATCGTTCGAATCGATGCAGAGAGGCGCATCCACAACCGACAGGACGGCTTCCACAACCCTGGGCATGATCGCCACCTCGTCGATCTGCGGGTGACCGACGTTCACGTCCAGCACCTCCGCGCCCCAGGCGACCTGTCTCTGGGCAAGCTGCTTTACGTACTCAAAATTCTGCTCCACGAGCGCCTGACCGAGTTTCTTCAAGCCGGTGGGATTCAGCTTTTCACCGATGATCACGAACGGTTTATCATGCCCGATGATCACTTCCTTTGTGTTACTTTTCAAGATGGTGTGCATTGTTCCACTCCTGCTGCGATGATTGGTTGAATACATATTCCTTCGGCATGAGGCCGGCCTCCACCAAAAGGCGCGGCACAATCTCATCCCAGCCAACGGGCATGAGATGGATGCCGTGAATACCGTGTCCATGGTACGCTTTCAGCGCGGTGATCAGTTCCAGCGCGATCTGCACGCCTTCTTCCTGCGATTTGCCTGTCACGTGGGAGGCTTCCATGCGCCGGATGATCTTCTCCGGCATAAACACTCCCGGGACCTGGGAGAGCATGACCGCCATCTTCAGGCTCTTGATGGGTGTAATGCCGATCAGAATGTAAACCTTATTTATGACGTTGCGGCGCGCCAGCTCGTTGAGCCAGGTCTCCATCCCATTAATGTCGAAGACCAGGTTGGTCTGGAAGAACTGCGCGCCGGCGTTGATCTTCTTCTCCTCACGCAGCGCCTGGAACTCAGGCCGAGAGGCAAAGGGGGATGCCGCCGCACCGAGGAAGAACTTCGGGGGATACTTGATCTCGCGACCGTCGAGATATCGGCCCTCATCCCGCATGCGGCGCAGGATCCAGAGCATCTGGATCGCGTCCAGGTCGTTGATGTCCATCTTCTCGCGCGGGGAGGGGGAGAGCCGGGCGCTGTCGCCGGTCACACACAGGATGTTGCGCACGCCCAGAGCGGTCGCGCCGATCACCTCGCTCTGCAGGTTACTGCGCGAGCGGTTGCGCGCCGAGATCTGCAGCACCGGCTCCGCTTGATGCTCGAGAGCGATCTGACTGCATGCCCAGGAGGTCATACGCGGCGTGGCGGAGGCGTTATCGGTAAAGTTTAGCGCCGCGACGTAATGCTTCGTCGCTTCGATATTCTGGATCAGCTTATCGGTCTTCGAGGAGATCGGGGGCGAGATCTCGCTCGTCACCACAAATTCGCCGGCAGCCAGCCGCCGTTCCAGCTCCGACACGGGCTCGCTGTAGGCAGGCGCATGGTAGCGGCTGTCGCCCTGCCACCAGGCCGGCTGGCGAACAGGACGGAAGATTGCATCCCAGGTCTGCGTGCGAGTCTCCGGAGCTCGCGAGAGCAACCCGCGTGCTACTTTATTCAAGCCAATCCTTGCTACGTTTCTGAAAATATCCCTCCATGTGTCCTGTCCCACCTTTTCCCAGTCGAGTGGAGGCAGCACCTCGAGCAGCAGCTCTTCGCGTCCCAGCTGGAATGCTCGCTCATAAATCTTGTACCAGATGCAGGGACGAGTCTCATCTACATAGCATCGCTCAGAGGTCGATCCGCCGCAAGGACCGTTCCGCAGGCCCTTCGGGCATTCCATCGGGCAGATGAATGCTGTTTCCTGCAGCAGACAGTTGCCACACATCCGGCATCCGAATAACGGACCTTTCACACTGTATTCCAGCACTTGCAGCGCTCGATCGCCGAAATTCGCTTTCTTGAAGGGGGAGTAGGCAGGCTGCCATCTTCGACCGGGGGTAAAACCAGGCATATTCACCTCAGTTTACAAAATTATATATTATATATAATTTGCCGTTAAGGCTATTCTACCTGATTCTCAAATGGCGAGGTAGTGTCTTTTTGCCCGCCGTTTAAGAAATTAGTAACTCCGGATTATCTCGTGGCAATATGTGACACTCAATCGTTATGTTTCAGTGTGAGTTACGTGTAGCGAGCAGGTTGCTCGCCCTCTAGCCTGCAATGTCGGCAAGACCTCAAGGCAAAAGCGGTGGTGTTCAATATGGGAGATGAAGGCTTATGAAAGTAGATATCCAGCAGCGACCAAAGACGTATGTGGTGCTCAACCCGGTGGCAGGCGTTTCCGATCCTGATGTCGTTCGTCAGAGTATCCAATCGGCTTTACAGGCGAACGACATGCCTCTGGAGATTTATGAGACGACAGGTAAGGAAGATCTCCGGCA
>DAITPI010000102.1:0-11224 GCA_036833655.1 Anaerolineales bacterium
TGGCGCCTGCCACGGTCGTCGAGGGCAGCAGCATGTTCCCGCGCGACCGCGTGATCAGCTCGCTGACGAAGTACAACGTTCACTTCGATGAGAAGGAGAGCACAGAGTCCCTGCGCGGAAGACTGGCTGAATTCTACGCGCAGCGGACCCTCACCAAGGCACCCATTACTCTCGCAGACCAGGCGGAAGCCGCCTACCTGCTGAGCAGCAACCGGTTGAGCAAGACGACCGGGCAGATCCTCACCGTGGATGGCGGTCTGCATGAGGCATTCTTGCGGTGACGAAAACCATGTTCCATCCCCTGTACTCGGGCAAACACTGAAATGACCAAAGCTCAGCTCTTTATCACCTGTCTGGGTGACCAGTTCTATACCTCCACGCTTCAGAACATGACACACATTCTCGAGCGCCTCGGCGTCGAGCTTGTCTTTCCCCCCGAACAGACCTGTTGCGGGCAGCCGCTCTTCAATAACGGGTTCGAGGAGCAGACACGGCCCGTTGCGCTGAACTTCATGCACGCTTTTGCCCGAAGCGAGGCGCCGATCGTCGGGCCCTCCGGCTCGTGTGTGAGCATGGTCAAGCACCACTACCCTTCGTTATTCAAGGAAGGGACAGCGGAACATGCTCTGGCAGTGGATATCTCCTCCCGGATCTTTGAATTTACGGAGTACCTGGTCAACGTGCTGAAGGTGACGGATGTCGGCGCGGTGTATCCGCACCGAGTGACCTACCATGCTACCTGCCACTATCTGCGCGAGATGGGGCTCCGGAACGAAGCCAGGGCCTTGCTCGGCGGCGTCCGAGGCCTGGAGTTTGTGCCTCTCAACGAGGAGGAGACTTGCTGCGGATTTGGCGGCGCCTTCTCGGTGACCTATCCGGAAGTTAGCCGCTTCATGATGGAGAGCAAGGTCAGGAACATTATTGCCAGCGGTGCAGACACGGTTGTCATGTGTGAGCCGGGTTGCCTGATGAACGTGGCGGGCGGCCTGCGCAAAGCAGGATCGGCTATTCGGGCTCTGCACATTATCGATTTGTTGTCCATGAAGGAGTCAAACGTCTCCTGACGTTTGAAGTATTCTGAATTCCGAACATCTGGAGGTGTTCGACTCCGGAAGATCTATGACCGAAACCCCGACCTACATTGGTTTTGAAGAATACAGCGAGCATGTCCCCGCGAGCATCCCGGCCGCGGTGCAGCTGGCAACCGACCGCTTTGTCAGTGGTCGCGCCGCGCGGGTAGCGGAGCTGCCCGAATGGGAGCAATTACGCCAGATCGGATCGGATCTCCGCCAGCACACCATCGAGAATATGGACGTTTACCTGACGCGGCTGGAGGAAAAAGTACGGGCGGCCGGCGGTCATGTCCACTGGGCAGCGACAGCCGAAGAGGCGCGCCGGATCGTGCTGGAGATTGCGCGCGAGCACGATGTCAGGACAGTTGTCAAGTCGAAGTCGATGGCGACGGAAGAGATCGCCCTTAATCACGCGCTCGAACAGGCGGGGATCGAGGCGCTGGAGACCGATCTGGGAGAGTACATCATCCAGCTGGCCGGCACGGGACCGTCGCACATCATTGTCCCGGCGGTGCACCTCAAGAAGGAAGAGATCGCCGCTCTCTTCAGCGAAAAGCTGGATATCCACGCGCCGGCGGACCCGGCGGAGCTGACCCGGATCGCGCGGGAGGTGTTGCGCGAAAAATTCCTCAACGCGGAGATGGGCATCTCAGGTGGAAATTTCCTGATTGCCGAAACCGGCACGCTGGTCCTGGTGACCAATGAGGGCAACGGGCGCATGTGCACAACCATGCCCGATCTACACGTGGCTGTGGTGGGGATCGATAAAGTCGTCCCTGACTGGGAGTCGCTCACTGTCTTTCTCAAGCTGCTCGCCCGCTCAGCGACCGGGCAAAAACTTTCGACCTATACCCAGTTCATCACAGGTCCGCGCCGCGCCGAGGGTGAGTTTGGTCCGAAAGAGTTTCACCTGGTGCTCCTGGATAACGGGCGATCGGATGTGCTGCGGGATCCGGTTGGCCGAGATGTGTTCAAGTGCATCCGTTGTGGCGCCTGCGCCAACGTGTGTCCTGTGTACAAGAACGTGGGTGGCTTTGCGTATGGCTGGTTCATCTCGGGTCCCATCGGCGCAATCCTGTCTCCCCAGATGCTGGGCACAAAGACTGCGCGCGAGCTGCCCTTTGCGTCCACGCTCTGCGGGGCATGTGCCGAGGTCTGTCCCGTAAAGATCCCCATCCCGACCATCCTCCGCCATCTGCGCCGGCGGGTGGCACAGGGCGATGAGTTTGCAGCGCCAGCAATGCCCGCACCGGTCCGACTCACTGCCGGGCTGGCATCCTTCGCGCTTGCGCAGAACTGGCTCTATCGCTTCGGCACACGGCTGCTGCCATCGCTGATGTCGGTTTTCAAGCGGGATGGCTGGATCCCGCGCGCGCCGTATCCCTTGAGCCGCTGGACGCGGGCGCGCCCGTTGCCGCCCTTCACCGCTGGTTTCCGGAGCTGGTGGAGCCGGCGTCCCACCCGGGGGAAGGACTCCACGCGATGACCAACCCCATTATTGAAAACGTCCGCCGTTCCCTTGGGCGCACCTCGCAAACGCCGTTGAGCCCGCGGCCCGCGATCCTCCCGCCTCGCCCGCTGGAATCCGGCGGAGTCGCGACGGAGAGTTTCCTCAAAGAGGTGGGCAAGCTCTCGGGCGTGGGCAGGACGCTCGGCCCGGTGGAGATCGACCCTGCGCTCCAGGCTCTGGTCGCCGAGCAAAGCGTCCGCAAAGCGACGGTCTGGGAGACACCAAATCTCCGCAGGCTGGGGATCGCGGAAATCCTCAACTCCCTGAGCGTGGACCTGGTCTCTCCGAATGCCAGTAAGCATGAGATGGCGCTCTGTGATCTGGGTGTTACGGAAGCCGATTACCTTCTCCCCGAAACTGGCACTCTAGTCCTGCATTCCTCCGCGGAAAAGCCCCGCGCCGTCTCCCTTCTGCCGCGTATTCATCTTGCCATTGTCCGCCCTGAGACGCTGCGGTCGGACATGCACCAGGTCTTTGCCGAAGCGAAGGAGCATCACTATTTGCTCTTCATCACAGGTCCCAGCCGCACAGCCGATATCGAGCTAACCGTCACTCTCGGCGTCCACGGGCCAAGGAACCTGTACGTGTGGATGCTGGCTGAATAAAGAGTAAATTTCAACCGCTGTCAGATCGCGTTGTGATCCTTGAGAAGGAGCATGCGATCACAACCACCGAATTGAGCGTCTCTGTTATCTCTGGGCAAGGCACCCCTCGGGTGCCTTTTTTGTCTAAGCGCTCGCGGATCATACAAGCATTGGGCATTTGCGCGAATGAAGTGGGTAGCAGTGAGCGTAATTGCCACAGCAATGCCGATAGAAAATCCAACTGGTAAAGTGGTAAAGTGAGTTTACCTCTTGACAACTGCCAAGAAAAGTCGTAATATGATGGTGACTCCATTGTACTTCTCTTCACAATAAGTCAAATACGATTAGATTAGTAAGCTTTCGAATCGAAGCTCTTATGGAAAACTACGAAATTTTTCAGAGCGTTGAAAAGCCGAAGCTCGCTGATGAAGTTGCCCGGCAGATTGCACAAGCGATTAAGGAGGGCCGATTCGTGCCAGGACAGGCACTCCCGCCGGCGAGAGAATTTGCTACCAGATTCAATGTAAGCCGTCCCATACTGCGCGAAGCTCTCAGTATCCTGCAAATACAGGGTTACGTGTCGACTCGTCACGGGCGGGGGACATTTGTAAAAGATCCAAACACAGACATTCTGAATGTCCCTCTTGAAGAATGGCTTGCCAAGAACATTCGCCTTGTTGAAAACTTCTATGAGGCGCGTCTGGCAATAGAGCCCGTATGTGCTGCTCGCGCCGCGCTCGCTGTAGGACCGGGGGATATAGTCGAACTGATAGAAATACTGGAACGGATCGATGATCTCGCAGAGAGCGGAAGTACACACGAGCTGGTGAGCGCCGATATTGATTTTCATTCGGCGATTGCAAGACTGTCGCGGAACCAGTTCTTGATCAAGATGTTGCATTCGTTGATTGTTCCCGAGACAGATGTTCGTAAGATTGTATTGCGCCTTCCCAATCACATCTCGACAACGAACAAAGATCATTACGCGATTTTTCGCGCCATTGAAAAACATAATCCGGTTGCTGCTCGAAAATCCATGGTGACTGCTCTCTCCCGTCCACTGGATGTGATCCGAGACTATTTGAAAGAGAAGGGAAAATCAGCATGACCAAGCGTATGGCAGTGCTTCACACAAGCTTTGTGTTCACAAATGTTGAACCTGTTTTCAAGAATTTGTTCAACGAACTCATTCCCGATGTGGAAGTGATCGATTTTGTCGACAGTCATATCCTGGCCGATGTGCGCAAGGTGGGTCAGGTCCAGAAATCGCACGTTCGTCGTATGTGCCATTTAGCCCAGGCGGCTGAAGATGCAGGAGTTGATCTGATCTTTTCAGCCTGCTCGTCTTTGGGGCCGTCGATGGATGTGGCGCGCGGATTGGTCAATGTGCCTATCGTCAAGATCGACGACGCCATGACCAAACGGGCGGTCGAGCTGGGATCGATCATTGGAGTCATGGCAACCGTTCCAACGACGCTCCAGCCAACCGTGGATTTGATTCAACACTGGGCGAGCGCCGCGGGTAAACCAGTCACCGTAATTCAGCATTTGTGCGAAGGGGCGTTTGATGTTCTGATGAGCGGCGACCGTGACCGGCACGATCAAATGGTGCTCGATGGGGCGCTCCAGCTCGCCCCGCAGGTGGATCTGATTGTTTTGGCGCAGGCCTCCATGTCTCGTCTGGCGCCCATGCTAGGTGAAAAAACTGGAAAAGAAGTATTAAGCAGCCCGCGACTCGCTGCCGAGTATGTCAAGTCGCAATTCGATCAGCTCACCTCTTAGCGGTATTTTCAAAAGTGAAGAACAATTGATTCGAGGTTGAAAAGCCAAACTGAGATCTCTCAGAAAGGAGGTACTTTTACACCGAGTAGACAGATGCTTTAGGTACCTTTGTATGATCGAAAGCAAATCAGACTACCATCAGAATTGAAGGAGAATTGAAATGAAACGTTTGTTGTATGTGGTTGTGTTTCTTGCCGTTGCCCTGGTTTTGAGCTCCTGCGCTCCCAAGCCTGCAGCCACCCAGGCACCTGCTGCGCAGCAGCCAGCTGCCTCCTCGGGCGAAAAACTCTTTGTATTCCTACCTAAGGGTTTGGACAATCCCTACTGGGATAACTGCCGCAAGGGCATGGAATCGGAGATGAAAAAGCTCGGCGTCAAGGCGGAATTCATCGGCCCGGAGAAATCCGATGCCACCCTACAAGTTGGTGTGATCGAGTCAGTGATTGCACGTAATCCCGCTGCGATCGCGATCTCTCCGAATGATCCTGCCACCGTGAATGAGCTGATTGCCAAGGCAACGAAGCAGGGAATCAAGGTCATCACCTGGGATGCGGATGCCCCCGATAGCGAGCGCCTGCTCTACATCGGCACGGATAACTACAACGCTGGCGGCACCGCTGCCGAAACGCTGTCCAAGGTGCTGGATGGCAAGGGCAAGGTCGCCATCCTGAATGGTGCGCTCACTGCCCTGAATGCCCAGCAGCGCACCAATGGCTTCAAGGATTGGATGAAAAAGAATGCTCCGGGAATCGAAATCGTTGACGACCAGCCCACGAACGACGATGCCAATACGTCGGCAAGTGTCGCGGAAGCTATCCTGCAGGCGCATCCTGACCTGGCTGCTTTCTACGGCGTAACCGGGAATGGTGTCCCCGGCGCGGGTGTGGCAGTCAAAGGCGCCAACAAGTGTGGTGAAGTTCATATCGTTGGTTTCGATGTCGTTCCTCAAGGTATTGAACTGATGCGCGGCGGCTGTGTGGACGCTTTGATCTCGCAGCGGCCGTTTGGTATGACCGCTAAGGCTCTTGATGTTATGGTCGACCTTGCCAACGGTAGCACCGCCTATGCCGACACGAAGAATATTGACACCGGCGTGGAAGTTGTCTATCCGGATGGTCTCGAAACCTTCCTGACGACCGATCACTAAATTTTGATTGGGCTCTTAGTCAAAGGGTAATGAATTGATCCAGCAGCCAGGAGCGCTCCTGGCTGCTGGAGACCCTAAAAGGAATCTGGCCATGGAAGACTCCCAATTACTACACATGCGCGGGATAAAGAAGGCCTTCCCCGGCGTTCAGGCACTGGATGGCGTCGACCTGGAAGTGCGAAGCGGGGAAGTGATGGCGCTGGTTGGTGAAAATGGCGCAGGAAAATCCACGTTGATCAAGATCTTATCGGGGGCTTATAAAGCAGATGCTGGTGAAATATATTTCAAGGGTCAGCCAGTAAATATTGTGGATCCAAGACATGCCCGTGACCTGGGGGTGTCTGTCATTTACCAGGAATTAAATCTGGCCGAACAGGTCAGTGTGGCAGAGAATATTTTTGCCGGTCGGGAGATTGTCAACCGATTCGGTTTAATTGATTATGGCACGATGTACAAAAACGCCCAGAAGTGGCTGGACGAATTGCACATTAAGAATGTCGACCCGCGTGATGAGGTCCGGCGTTTGAGTATTTCCCGCAAACAGATGGTGGAGATTGCCAAAGCGTTATCGCTTGAAAGCACTATCATCGTTATGGATGAACCCACCTCATCTCTCCCGAGTGCAAACACAAATCCAGATGAAGTAAATGAAGTGCAGATCCTGCTCAACACCATCCGGAAGCTGCGCGAACGCGGTAAAGGAGTGATTTATATATCCCACCGCATGGAGGAAGTTTTCCGCATTAGCGACCGTATCACGGTGATGCGCGACGGGAAACTGATTGGTGTTCGCAAGACCAGTGAATCCACCCCGAAAGAAATCATTTCCATGATGGTTGGTCGCAACCTGGAAGATATGTACGGAAAACCCGGTGAACGGAAAATTGGTAATACCGTACTGGAGGTGCGCAATCTTAGCCAGGGCAAACGCCTGGTAGATCTTGGCTTTAGTGTCCGGTCTGGCGAGATCCTCGGGGTAGCAGGACTGGTGGGGGCAGGGCGCACAGAAATGGCAAAGGCTGTCTTTGGAGCTGACCGGCGAGACAGCGGTGAGATCCGGGTTGAGAACAAAATGGTCAATATCCGCACTCCCCATGATGCAATTCAGGCTGGGCTAGGTTATCTGCCTGAAGAACGCAAACTGCAGGGCCTGTTCCTGAAAATGGCCATACGAACGAACGTCTCGGCGGCTAACATTACATCCATCAGCCGGAATGGTTTTGTTCAGGACACACTGGAAAAAGACCTGGCAGAGCAGTACGTCAAGCAATTGAACATTCGTACACCCTCGATCGACCAACTGGCCCGCAACCTGAGCGGCGGTAACCAGCAAAAAGTCATCATCGCCAAGTGGCTGGCGGTCAAGCCAAAGGTTTTGATTGTAGATGAGCCCACCCGCGGTGTGGATGTGGGAGCCAAGATCGAAATTTATAATCTTCTTCGAGAAATGGCAGCCGAGGGTGTTGCAGTGGTAATGATCTCGTCTGAACTTCCCGAGATCCTGGGCCTGAGTGACCGGATCATTGTTATTCGTGAGGGACATTTTGCCGGGGAACTCAACCGCGCGGATGCAACAGAAGAAGAAATTATGACAATGGCGACTGGAACCGTCATGGAGGTGGTGTGATGACTGGACAAAAGATAGCTTCACCCGGACCTGAACTCAAAGCCGTTCAGACTGCAAATATGCCTAACCAGGCGATCGATTCTATTAAAAGATTATTTCGAGCGCGCGAGACGGGTATTGCCCTGGTTGTGCTTGCGATGGTCGTCTTCCTCTCGCTGGCAACCGATACCTTCTTTACTGCGGGCAATCTGGCCGTTGTATCAAGACAGATCTCACTGAGCGCCATCATTGCCATGGGCATGACCCTGGTGATCCTGACAGGTGGCATTGACCTGTCGGTGGGTTCGGTTGTTGCCATCAGCTCGGTCATGCTTGGTTTGTCCATGGTGAGGTGGGGGATGCCAATTTGGATTTCCATTCTTTTCGCATTACTCATTGGAGCGGTGATCGGATCCATCAATGGCATCCTGCTTGTCAAGACCAAGCTGCCCCCCTTCATCGTCACTCTGGGTATGATGGGTCTGGCCCGCGGTGCCGCTTTGGTCATTACCAAAGGGACGTCAATCAGCGGTTTCCCAGCACAGTATTTTCCTATTGGTCAGGGTTTTGTTTTCGACCTGGTTCCGATCCCGGTGGTCATAGCAGTGGTGCTGGCCATCATTGTACACATTATCCTCAGTCGCACAACGTTTGGCAGGCGCATCTACCTGGTTGGAAGCAACGAAGAAGCTGCCCTCCTGAGCGGTATCAATATCAACCGTTTGAAAATATGGGTTTACATGATCTGTGCTGGCCTGGCCGCAGTGGAGGCGGTCATTGAAACCTCCCGCATGGCTACCGGGCAGCCCGCCTCCGGTGTAGGCTATGAATTGACCGCGATTGGGGCAGTCGTCATCGGCGGCGCCAGCATGAATGGCGGTGAAGGCACCGTGCTCGGAACGATGCTTGGCGCAATCCTGCTGGGTCTGATCACAAACGGTCTTATCCTGCTGGGGATTTCGGCCTATTGGCAGCAGGTCTTCAGCGGTGCGATCATCATCCTGGCGGTGGCCCTTGACACATGGCGCCGCAACCAGAAGAACAAGTAAAAACCAGACAAAATCATTTCTAAGGAGAAAAAACATGGACCTCAAAGATAAAGTCGTCATTATTACGGGCGGCGGGCGCGGTATTGGAGCAGCAACCGCTGAATTGTGTGCCCAGAACGGGGCAAAGGTCGTGATTTGCGATATCAATGATGAGTGGGGGAACAAAGTAATGAACGAGATCTGCGGGCAGGGCTTTGAAGCCAGCTATGTGCATGCGGATGTCTCGAAGGAGACAGACGTCGAAGGCGTTGTCAACTTTGCTGTGGAAAAATATGGCAAGCTTGACGGCATTGTAAACAATGCTGCCACCATTGTTGTGAAACCGATCGCCGATCTGACCGCTGAAGAGTGGGACAAGGTGATCAGTGTCAACCTGACGGGCGTCTTCTATGGTTGCAAGCATGCCATCCGCCAGTTTCTCAAACAGGGCACCGGTGGTTCCATCGTCAACATTGGCTCCATTTCGGCTGTGGTCGGCTTGTACGAACAGCCGGTGTATTGTGCCTCCAAGGGCGGCGTCTTTCAGCTCAGCCGGCAGATCGCCGTCGAGTACGCCAGGAAGAACATCCGCTGCAACGTCATCGGGCCCGGCTCTGTCGACGGTGAATTTGTCCAGATTTACCTGGACGGCCAGGTCGACCCCAAGGCGGCTGCGGAGCGGCAGATGGCATCTCATCCGATGGGCAGATTTGCCACGCCGCTTGAGGTCGCCGAGACGATCATGTTCATGCTTTCCGACCGATCGACATTTGTGACGGGTGCAAACCTGATGGTGGACGGCGGATATTCCGCGATCTAAGCGCATCGAGAGTGTCCGATCCCGTCCTGATTGCTTGTAGCAGAGATAACGGGATTGGACGTTTCTTGAGCAAATAACATTCCATGAGTAGGATTGAATTCTCCAGGGTTCTGGCAGCGCTGCCTCCAGAGTGGCCAGCCGATCCGGTACCCGACATTCAAGCATACCTTCGCGCCAGGAAAGAGAAGCTGGTTGTGATCGATGACGATCCAACCGGCTCGCAGACCGTCCAGAATATCCCAATCCTGACCACCTGGGACCTTAATTCGTTACGCGAGGAGCTGCGCAACGAATTACCTGCTTTCTATATCCTGACCAATACGCGCGGGATGCCGCTGGATGCGGCGAAGGCAATCAACGCCGAGATCGGACGTCATCTTCAGTTTCTCGCCCAGGAGATGGGCACCCGCGTGGGAATTGTGAGTCGCAGTGACTCAACTCTGCGGGGGCATTTCCCCGGGGAGCTCGAAGCACTGGTGCAGGGATGGAATGCCGACGTGGATGCCTGGCTGATCATACCGACGCTGCTTGGAGGCGGGCGGTACACGGTTGGCGATATTCATTATGTTGCAGAAGGAGACTGGCTCATCCCGGCCGGGGAATCACCTTATGCAAAAGATGCAACATTTGGATACCATTCTTCCAATCTGAAAGATTGGGTCGAAGAAAAAACGGGCGGGCGCGTTCGCGCCGCCCAAGTCCACTCTATTTCGCTGGAAGACATTCGAGTGGGTGGACCGACGGCTGTCGAGATGCGTTTAATGGAGCTCCATAAAGGGAGCATCTGCATTGTCAATGCAGTGAGCCTTAGAGATCTTGAGGTCTTCACACTGGGCGTGCTCGCCGCCGAAAGTAAGGGGCAGCGCTTTATCTACCGGACGGGACCCTCGTTTGTCCCGGTGCGAATCGGGATGCGACCGTATCCCTTGTTGGACCAAAATCATCTTCCTCCGGCAGGCACCAATGCGGGCGGACTGATCGTTGTTGGATCTTATGTGCCGAATACCAGTCGCCAGGTCGAGGTCTTGCAGCAGCGCAAGCTTACCTGCAGCATCGAAGTCAGGGCAGAAAACCTCATTGCCACAGAGCTGCGCGAGCGCGAGATTCAACAGGCGGCGCAACGGGTCAATCAGGAACTTGCTCAGGGAAACGATGCCCTGCTCTTCACCAGCCGGACGCTGATTTCGGGAGAAACTGCGGACAAAAGTCTGGAGATCGGACAATTCATCTCCTCAGGACTCATCCGCATTTTGAACCGAGTCGAGATACGGCCGCGATACGTGCTGGCGAAAGGGGGGATCACCTCCAGCGACGTGGCAACGGAGTGGCTTGGCGTCAAGCGCGCCATGGTTCTGGGACAAATCTCCAGGGGGATCTCTGTGTGGCAGCTGGGTCCGGAGAGCCGTTACCAGGGACTGGTCTACATTGTGTTCCCGGGTAATGTGGGAACACCCGAGAGTCTCGCCGAAGTCGTTTCCATGATGAAAGCAAGATGATCAGGACAAACGCATGTTGACATCCTTATCTCAGCTTCTGCGCAACGCTGAAGCATCGAATTATGCGGTCGGGGCTTTTAACGTGTACAACCTGGAAGGCATTAAGGCAGTCTTGGAAGCGGCGGAAGCGGAACGCAGCCCGGTGATCCTTCAGCTCCACCCGGCTGCCTTTCACTTC
>DAITPI010000103.1:0-11161 GCA_036833655.1 Anaerolineales bacterium
CAAGGAAAACAGCGCTGGCGAATGCCAGCGCTGCTTTTTATTTCTCAACGTACCTCACTTGCTTTTTAAGATCGCCGCCGCGCCATAGCCCACGACCGAGGAATAGTCTCCCGTCACATTGCCAGAGGTCGCATGTCGCAAGACTTTCACCTGGTCGGCACCGAGCTCGCGGGCAGCCCACATCACAGCCGTGAAGGCGCCCAATCCGCAGGCGAAGCCCTTGCCGGCGCGCTCCAGGTCAAAAGCGCCTTCCGGGTCGAAGAATTCGATCTGGTTCAGCATGGAACGGTCAAGAACCAGGGCGGTCTTCTGGTTATAGAAGTGGGACAGATCTGTGCTGGCAACCATCACGGCATTCCTGTCGCGCAGCACATGGGCGAGGGCTTTGCCCAGTCCCTGGGAGATGCGGGGCTCACGCGCGCGAACCATGACCGGCAGCAATTTCCAGTTGGAGGCGATGGCCCGCTGCAGGAAAGGCAGCTCGATCTCAAGCGAATGCTCGGGGTCACGTTCGACGGCCGCCAGACCGGAGCCCAGCTCCGATTTCAGCACCACATCCAGCTCGCGCAATGCTTCTTGATCCACGGCGATTTCCCCGAGCGGTGTAGAGTACGCCGCATGATGAGTCGTGATGAGCGGCTCCAGATACGGATGGTGCATGGGCGCGATCACGGCAACAATGTCCGGACTTCGCCCACGCAGCGCTGCAAAAGCATATCCCGCCACGGGACCTGAGTAGAGATGCCCGGCGTGCGGCGCGATGACCGCGATCACCTCGCCGTGAATCTCAGGCAGCTGCGCCTCATCCAGATATTGGTCCACGGAGCGCGCCAGGAGCTCGGGGTTTCCCTCATACCATTTGCCGGCGATCGGAGAAGGGCGTACATCAAGCATAAAATGATTCTAGCACTTTCTGGGTCGCGCGAAAAGCAAGCGCCGGAAGGTTCTGGCGGTCGAACCATTCCACCGCATCCGCATCGTCATCGGGCTTCAAATCGCCGCTAATGACTGCAGCCTGGTAAACGATAACGAAGTCCGCGCCGCGCGGATGTTCCTTGCCCGAGATGATGTCGAGGACGCGCATCACGCGGACGCTCAGGCCGGTCTCCTCGAGACACTCGCGGGCGGCTGCCTGCGCCGGATCTTCACCCCCGTTGATGAATCCGGCGGGCAGGGTCCACAGGCCCCGGAAGGGTTCGTTGACCCGCCGGACCAGCAGGACGCGTCCATTCTGTTCGATCAAAACGGCAGCCGCCACCTTCGGATCGACGAAGTGGATCCAGTCACACTGCGGGCAGACGGGGCGGATCTTGCCAAAACGCTCCTGATGCTTTACCGGCGTCCCACAGCGCGGGCAGTAGTTGAACTCCGAGTTTGCCATCCAATCTATTATGACACAAAAGCAAAACGTCCCGAAGGGTTTTCTGCCCTTCGGGACGCTTCGTCTTTGATCTGTAATCTGCTATTTCTGACGCCAGCGTTCCGCTGCCAGCCGTCGCATGAATAACATCACCACGACGCCAAGCACTGTAATCCCTGCCAGCGCAATCAGCCATATGGATGGGATGGGTGGGGCCATTTCCTGCCGCGGGGCAGTATTCTGGACCTGGGCTTGATCAGGCACGCTGGGTTCACCTGTAATGCCTTCTTTGGCAGCCGGTGTCTCCATCTCCCGCGACGTATCTGCAGAGGCAATTGTGGGGGTTGGCATGGGAGCCATCTGGACCAGCGGTTCTTCGGCGGGCGCCGCGGCGGCCGGGGCTTCGGTGGCAGCCGGCGCCTCCGCAGAATATACTTCCGGGGCTCCGCCGCCGCCCATTCCAAACGCCGGGGGTTGGGCAACCAGTTGTGGGATGAGGTAATTCAACCCCATGCTGAAAAAGAGCAACAGACTTGCCAGGGCAGTCACAAAACGGAAGGCGGGATAGGTACGCGGCAGCGGCGGGTTCTTCCCGACCATTTTCGGTGTGAGCGTAAAGTTGCGCGGCGCCTTGCGCATGGGCAATTTTCGGAGCAGGTTCCGGGTGGAGCGCAGATCGTCCAAAACGGCGCGCAGGTCCGGGTCTGTAGAGAGTCGGGACTCCAGGCGCGCAGATTCAGACGGTTTCAGCTGTCCGTCTAAATAAGAAGAAAGGAGTTCTAGGTCACGTCGATTCATGAGGCGCTACTTCCCTCTTCCAGACGAAAAGAGGCGGGTAAAAGTTCCGTAAACCCCTGTAAACACTCACGGAGCCTTAATCTGGCGCGTGCCAGACGGCTTTTAATGGTGCCCAACGGTACCCGCACAGCGACAGCCACTTCGCTGTAGTCCATCCCCTGAATATCCGCCATCACCACGACGGTCTTGAACTCCACCGGAAGATCGTTCAGGCAGTGCTGCAGGGCATGCTCGAGCTCATCCGCTTCGGCTTCCTGCTCGGGCGACATGCCTGGGTCCGCCAGCCAGGCTGGCGAGTCCATCTCCTCACCCTCTTCGGAATCCGGCTCGAGCGGTGTCGTCGGCCGGCGCTTCTGGCGGCGCAGCTCGTCGTAGCAGGCATTCGTCACAGTGCGCATCAACCAGGCTTTGAATGAGCCACCGCGAAACGAGCCAATGCTCTTGAACGCGGAAATAAATGCCTCCTGCGTTGCATCGGCGGCGAGGTCCTCGTCGCCGAGAATGCGCAGGGCGGTATTATAGAGGCTGTCCTGATAATGGAGGATCAGCGTATTGAAGGCATCCAGGCTGCCTGCCTGGGCATCACGAATCAGGGCTTGTTCGTCCATTGGAATTATTTTATCACCGCGCACATGGAACCACGAAGCGTATGGACCGCACGGCGATCTACTTACTTAACGCTCGTCATACCGCCTGCGGTTCCACAACAGGAACATGGCTCTCCACAGGACCATCCCGAGCGCCGTCGTCCCGGCAAGCACAGCGGCGAAGATGGGAATGATGGGCGCATTTAATAGGAACCCGCGTAGCATCGCGGCAAACGGTGCCGCAAAGAGACCCGCGAGCGCAGGTCGCCAGAGCTGTTTGATATCTGAGATCTTATCGATCTGGAACAGGCCCAGCGCTGGCGCCACGAGCAGCCAGGAAATGGAAAGTGGAATGTAGAACGCTGCCATGCGGCCCAGGGATGACACGTCCGCTTCCCCGTGTGTGGCAAAGCCAATCAGGGTCACGATGGCAATCGCGAGCAGGTCACCAAGAACGAAAAATGATTTGTTCATGATTTCAGGAGTCAACAACGCCAGTCGTTCCTACCAGGAGTCCAAAATCTCGAGATTTTGGACTCCGTTTACTGGCTCTTTTTTTTTTCAGCAAACTCTTCATTGCGCAGGGCAGGGAAAAGCAGCACCTCGCGGATGGAGTGTTTATCCAATAACAGCATCGCGAGACGATCTATGCCCATGCCGAAGCCGCCGTTCGGCGGCATGCCATAGCGCATGGCGCGCAGATAGTCCTCGTCCATAGGGTGCTTTTCTTCATCCTCGTCGGCATAGTCCCGGCCCATTTCGAGGAAACGCTGTTCCTGGTCGAGCGGATCGTTCAGCTCGGTGAAGGCGTTGCACAGCTCGAACCCCGCCGCGTACGCCTCGAAACGCTCCACGGTCAGGGGATCCTCCGGGATGGACTTTGCCAGGGGAGAGATATCGCGCGGGTAGTCGAAGAGGAACGTCGGCTGAATGAGAGTCGGCTCGAGGAACTCACTCAACAGAAAATCGATCAGCTTACCGCGCGTCGCTTTCGGGTCAGGCAGCTTGCCCGGGTGTCGCTCCCGGATCGCCTTAAAGAGGGCTTCCGCCGTCTGGTGTTCGGCGATGTCAATGCCGCTCGTCTCGAGAATGCCTTGCCGCATCTCGAGGCGTCGCCAGGGAGGCGTCAGATCGATCTCGTTGCCCTTGTAGGTGATCCTCTGCGTGCCCAGCACCTGCTGCGCGGTATAGGCGACCATTTGCTCGGTCAGCTCCATCACCTGCAGGTAATCGGCGTACGCCCAGTAAAATTCGAGCTGGGTGAATTCGGGGTTGTGCTTGAAGGACACGCCCTCATTGCGGAAGTCCCGCCCGATCTCATACACTTTTTCCAGGTTCCCGACCAGTAGCCGTTTGAGATAGAGCTCAAAGGAGATTCGAAGGTACATCTGCTGCTCGAGCTCGTTGTGATAGGTCACGAACGGGCGCGCCGCCGCACCGCCATAGATCGGCTGCAGGATTGGCGTCTCCACCTCCAGAAAACCGTGGTCATCCAGGAAGGTTCGCAGGGCCTTGATGATGGCAGCCCGCTTGCGAAAGATATCGCGCACCTCGGGGTTGACCGCCAGATCCGCATAGCGCTGGCGCGCCCGCAGCTCGGGGTCCTCCAGCGCCGCGTGGCGGACAACCGTCCCATCCTCGAGAGTCTCGTCTTTGGCAGCCGGGAGCGGGCTGACCGATTTGGCGAGCAGACGAAAGTCGTGAACGTGGAGCGTGACTTCCCCACTCTTGGTACGGAACATCACGCCCTGCGCCTGGATAAAATCGCCGATGTCGAACATGCGGTTGAAGAATTCCAGGCGGTCCTTGCCGACGTCGTTCAGGCGGAAGAACAGCTGGATCTTGCCCGCGCCGTCTTCGATATGTGCAAAGGAAATCTTGCCCATCGGCCGCATGGCACGGATCCTGCCAGCCAGGGTCGCATGTACCTCCCTGCCGGCCGGTTCGGCGGCCTCGAATTCCGCAATGGCTTCCGCGCTGAGGTGGGTACGCCGGGCACGGGTGGGATAGGTCTCGATGCCTTCGGCACGGAGCTCTTCGAGTTTTTGGAGACGGATCTTTTCGAGTGAAGTGTATTCTGGCATGGGTCCTCTCGCTGAGGGCAAACAAAAACCCCGCGCTCTATCACAGGCGCGGGGTAGAGATTTACGCTCCTGTGACTAACTGATCTTCAGGATCTTAACATTATACGTGCCACCGGGGGTCTCGACTTTGACGGTTTCGCCCACCTTGTGGTTCAAGATCGCCTTTCCGATGGGCGATTCGTTTGAGATCTTGCCATCACGAGGGTTGGCTTCCGCCGCGCCGACAATCGTAAAGGTCTCGGCGTCGAAATTGCCTTCCTTGATGGTGACCTTGGAGCCAATCTGCACGGAATCTGACTTCTTACGACCATTTTCGTCGATGATCTTTGCGGTGGCAAGGAGCATCTCGAGTTCCTGGATGCGGCCCTCGACGAAAGCCTGCTCATTCTTCGCGGCTTCGTATTCTGCGTTTTCGATCAGTTCTCCGCCCTCCATCGCCTCGTGCAGGCGGTTGGCAACCTCCTGGCGCTTGGCGGTGCGCAGGTATTCCAGTTCATCCTGGAGCTTTTGATAACCCTCTTTGGTCAGAAAATTGTTAGGCATGCTTATCTGTCCTGCTATAAGAATTTTGCATCTCTAAAAAGAGATGCAAATGAGAAGGGAGTTATGCAGCGGTGTGTCCCGATGACCTCTCCCGGAGGTGCGCCTAATATATCACGGTTTTTCCGCCAATACAAGATATTGCGGCTTATCAATCTCCTTGCAATAAACTGATCCCGCCCCGTTCCGCCCAGTAGGACTGGATCGAGGCCTGGACCTTTTCGGGCGTGTCGAAGGCTTCCCGCAGGGTCGCGATCTGGGATCTGTACTCCAGAGCCGCCTCTTTCCAGTGATTTAAGCCTGTTTCCGTTACGGGTTGGCTGGCTTCCCGCATCCCGGCAGATTTTTGCTCCAGTTGTTGTGGGTGATAAAAGATATAAGGGACATCCACGTCATAGACCAGGGAACGACCCAGCAGCTCTGCCGCCTCCCGGACCAGGACATGGTCTACATGGGAGCCCAGCCCAAGCTGGCAGACCAGGATATCGTCCGGCTGGAGATGTAGCTGGAGCGTTTCTGCAATCCGGGCTGGCAGCCCGGCATCTTCCGGGCGTGGCGGCGAAAACACATCAAAATAGAGCCACTCACCATCACCGGCGCGTCGATACACGCAGTCCAGAAAGTCAAAATGGACCGTCCGGGCGCCCAGAATGGCGGCGGCGTTGCGGTCCTCCTCCCGGCGCATCCGGGCGGCTTCTTCCGCAGAAGAGACTCCCCACTGGGCATGCAGGATCTGTGCAAACGGTGAGACATCTTCTTCGGGGGCGTAGCCACACATCAGCGTCCAGATTTCCACGGGGATTCCGGCCCGGCATTGATCGTAGATCAGGCCACCTGCCGAGAAGACAGCATCGTCGAGATGAGGGGAGAGATAAATCCATCGCATGGCACCGATTTAACCATGATTGAGGCGAAACCCGAGAGATTTTAAGATGTTTAAATAATTGCGTTCTCCCCGCAAGTCAAGTAAACTAAGCGCTGAGGCAAAGATGCAGGATCGACGCAAGCTTCCCCGCAAGGATCTGATGTCCTATTCACAGGTGTTCGACCTGTACCGAGGCAAGCTCATCGGTTATCTGGGAGATCTCAACCTGATTGGCGCGATGGTGATCGGAGACGAAGCCATGAAAGTGGACGAGAAATTGACGATCTCCATCCAGCTTCCGGAGCTTCCCAGGATTAATGCCACCCGGATCGCTTTGCCCGCCCGAGTGGTCTGGTGCCAACCGGATCTCAGCCCCGAATATTTTACGATTGGTATAGAGTTCGATCTGGTTACCGAGGAGCAGAAGAAGATCATCGAGGCAGTGATCGAGAACTATGAATTCCGGCGCCAGCCTCCAAACTACCCGCCCCGACCGACCGAGATCGAGTAAGAATCACTTTCGTAAAAAGCCTTCAGACGCGTTGTCTGAAGGCTTTTGTTTACCCGATGCGGGTTTTATCCTATAATGGATAAATATCAGCAGAGAGTGAGGCCGACCGGAATGAGCACACCTGCGCCCTATTTCTTTACGAGTTACAGCCGGGAAGATGCCGACCTGCAACAGAAGGTGATCGCAGGGCTACGGGCGCGGGGGCTGAGCGCCTGGGTGGATGTCGAGAACCTGATCCCGGGCTCGCCAGCCTGGGAGAGGGAGATCGAGCGCTCCATCCGAGGGGCAGCCGGGGTCATCGTGCTGCTTTCCCCGGACTCGAATAATTCGGAATGGGTGCGGCGTGAGATCAGCTTTGCGGAGCAAAACGAGAAGCGGATCTTCCCGGTGCTGGTCCGCGGGAATGAAGACGATTCAATCCCACTGCGCCTTTCCAGCCACCAGCGAGTGGATCTGCGCCGGAACTTCGATCGCGGACTGGACGAGCTTGCCAATGCCCTGCGGGACTATCTGGGCCTAACCGCCATCCGCAGACGGAAACCCCAGGCGAAACAAACGTTTTCCGTTACGCCTGCCCAGATCAGGAAGTTTGCGTTGCCCGGCCTGATCGCGCTGATTGGGCTCCTCTGCCTGGGCGGTCTCACCGTCTTCGCCCGGTTTGTTTACGATTATTCTCGTAACACACCCACCCCCGCGCCAACGCAGACTGCGTCTGCTACCGCGCCTGGTGTGACCCCCATTACCCTGACAAATACCGCTGTCCTCGTGAACACGAAGCTAGATGAGCCAACCGGAAAAATCGTGTACACCTGCCAGATTGCCGGAGATGAAGTCTGTGTCATGAATGCGGATGGTTCCGGCTGGCGCCAGCTCACCAACGCCCCACATGCCAGCTACTACGGGTCGCTTTCGCCCGATGGCCAGGCGGTCGTCTTTATCAGCAAGGCGACCGGTCAGACCGAGATCTTCGAGCAAAATCTCACGACCGGCAAGACAAAGCAACTCACTCGCCTGGAGCGTGAAGTGGGGTCACCGGAGATCTCACCCGATAACAAATGGATCGCATTTACTTATCGCGGCAAAGATAACATCGCCCAGGTCTGGATCATGAACAGGGACGGGAGCGACCCGCGCAAATTCTACGGCGTCTCCAACCAGGAAGCCCATGACCCGACCTGGTCGCCCGATGGATCCCGGATCCTGTTTGCCATGGGGAAAGGCGAGAATAACAAGCTCTATATGATCGGCATGGACGGGACCGACCCTCAGCTGGTCAATGATACGATCGACACGCGCGGCCGGAGCGATTGGTCCGTGAACAACATCATTGGCTTCGACATGGGCGGTCCTTTCCAGCACGACGTGTACTTGATGAATATCGATGGAAGCCACCTCGAGAAGTTCTCCGATGGGAACAACTCCCAGGGCGCAAGCTTCTCACCGGATGGAAAATGGATCGCGTTTACCGCCTACACCGATGTCGCTAACAAGGACCAGGCGAGTTGTGAGATTTACATCATGCGTGTGGACGGCACGGACTTGCGCCGCCTGACAAATAATTCCTATTGTGACTACCAACCGCGCTGGGGATACTAAGTTTCTCAGGAAATAAGACAGTTGTTATCCAGGTCCATTACACTTCTGCAAAGTGTAGGGGAAAAGTACACTTAACGTAGGTCACACTCCACGGCATGTCCCCTGATTCAAGGTATACTGCTGCGAAATTTCGATTCTGAGCTGGAATTATTGCAGAGCATTCATCCTTCGGAGCCTCATCGATGAAAAAATATCGTCCGATCCTTGCCGCAGCACTTGCACTCATCTTCTATACATTCGCAGATATTCTGATCTGGCAGAGGATTTTTGAGACCAACCAGATGGTCCAGTATGCCGATATTTATCACACGGGCTGGTTCGTCTCGTTAGCCGGGTATGCTATCCTGGGCGTGGTATTCATGTGGGGCGCCTGGAAAGACTGTCTCTACTATCTGATCTCTCTTTTTGTAGGCGCCTTTTGCGGACTGGAAGATGTGCTCTACTATCTTTTGGATGGCAAGCCGATGCCTGCTTCCCTGCCCTGGCTGGAGGGCAACCCGATGATCTTCCATGTTTCCCGACTGGGTGTACTGGGATCGGTCTCCCTGTGGCTTGTCGGGTTGGTTGTCCTCTATCTTGTGCTCTACCAGTGGCGCGCCAAGACCAAGCAGAAATCATTGAGCTAGTACAACTCCCGGTTGGCGCGCTTCGTCACTCGATCACGGGTGATTTTCCCTTCGAAGACAAGGCGCAATAAAGACGGCGGGCGAAAGAGTCGATCTATCACCCCTTGGTCCTATTCGCCGCGCGGTGCAGCGATTTGTTCTCTGGCACATTTTTGTGCTCATCAAAGTCTAATGTATCGCTAAGATAGTTCTCACGAAAAAAATAATAATAACGTGGCGTTCCTCGTTCTTACTAATACAACCATGGTCTCACATGGTTGTATTCCGTAATGCAAGGAGAAGGAGGATCGTACTTTGCAACTTTTTACAGGTTTAATGGGAGTTTTCTATTTCACCGTTACTGCCATCCTGGCTCTATACGGGTTTCATAATCTGATCACTACCCTGATCTACCTGCGCATGAAGACGCCGAAAAAGCGCAGGACAGAGCCCCAACCCCTCAAGGATTGGCCCCCCGTGACCGTTCAGCTCCCAGTCTTTAATGAAAAATATACGGTAGAACGGCTCTTACGGGCAGTGACGCGCCTGGACTATCCGGCGGATCGACTTCAAATCCAGGTGTTGGACGATTCCACGGACGATACCCTTGATCTGCTGAACAGGCTGGTGGAACACTACAAGAGTCGAGGAATAAATATCGAATTGATCCACCGCGTGGATCGCCAGGGATACAAAGCCGGCGCACTCCAGAACGGTCTCAAGACCGCGACCGGAGAGCTCGTCGCAATTTTCGATGCCGACTTTGTGCCCAAGCCGGACTGGCTGAAGCGGACGGTTCCGCCCTTTCAAAACCCGCGGCTGGGATGTCTTCAGACGCGCTGGGGACACACCAACCAGCAATACAACTCGCTGACGCGCGCCGAAGCGATGGGAATTGACGGTCACTTTATCATCGAGCAAACGGTTCGCTCCAAGAACGGTTTCTTCCTGAATTTCAACGGCACAGCAGGCTTATGGCGGCGTGCCTGTATCGAGGACGCCGGTGGCTGGCAATGGGATACGCTGACGGAGGATCTCGACCTTAGCTACCGCGCCCAGATGCGCGGCTGGAAGTTCGATTACTTGCCCGACGTGGTTGTTCCCGCAGAACTGCCTCCCCAGGTAGAAGCATATAAGAAACAGCAGTTCCGCTGGGCAAAGGGCAGCTTCCAGGTAGTGCGCAAGATCTTGCCGAGCGTGCTGAAGGCAAAACTACCTCTGCGGGTGCGCTTCATGGCGCTCCTGCACCTGACCGGCTATTTCGTACACCCGCTGATGCTGACCCTGCTGCTGCTTACCCTGCCGGTTGGACTTCTCGTGCCGGGCGCATTCCGGGTCTTCCCGATCTCGATCCTGGCTGGTTTTGGACCGCCACTGCTCTACCTTACCGCCACGGCCACCCAGCACAAATCCATCCTCAAGCGGCTGAGGGTATTTCCTGTGCTGGTTATTGTCGGATTTGGGCTATCTCTAAGTACCAGTATCGCGGTTCTCGAGGGCTTGTTCAGCAAAGGCGGCGCCTTTATCCGCACGCCCAAACTCAATATAGGCAACAGGCCGAAACAGAAGCAGAAAGTAGACCGCGGTTATGTCGCTCCACTCAGCTCTATGGTCTGGATCGAGATCGCTCTGGGAATCTACGCCCTTATTACGGGGATTGTGCTGGCGCCCTATATCGGCTGGGGCATCGTCCCCTGGATGGTGATCTATATGCTCGGCTTTTTCTACATCGCCGGCTTGAATCTGATCCAGCACAGTGCGGAGGCCAGCTCATAATCTCCAGAACGAAGGCGCAGGATTCAATCATGCGAACAGTTTGCATGGGATCGTTTTGATCATTTCAGCTTCTTTCCCACCCATACACTTACCGCGGCAGTTGCCGCGGTAAGTGTCGTTCCCCAGAGTATATCCACGATGGTCACCGACAGAGGCCAATCGCGCAGGGTAGCCAGGTTGGTTAGGTCATAAGTTGCGTAAGTCACCAGACCAAATAAGGCGCCGCGTATCAAAGCATCCTTGATTGTGCCTACACGAAAAGCAGGCTCGACCACGAAGTAGACCAGTACTGCCACAAACAGCAAGTAGAACACGGCCGCGGCAAGAAGATTCGGACGCTCGGCCATGAGGTGTCCGATTTGAGACCGGTAGAACTGCGGGGCAACCAATCCCAACCAGAGTGAGTCGATGCCGAGGAAGACAAACAGGGTGATCACAT
>DAITPI010000104.1:0-11161 GCA_036833655.1 Anaerolineales bacterium
AGGGCTGGAGATGACCCCGGAGGAGTTCAGCCGCGAGTATTCCACCGCGATCAAAATTAGACCCACAGAAGTACGCGGATGGGAGTAAAATTGCCTCCCACCCAAGGAGGTATGCATGAGAGAGAAGATCCGCACGCTTCACCCCGAAAAGAAACAGGGGGTCAATATCAGCAAGGATAAGTACGACATCATACGCAGCGCCATTCTCTGTGTGCTGCAGGAACAGAAAGAGATCAGCTTTATGAAACTCGCCCGCGCCGTGGAGAAAGAAGTGAAAGGAAACTTCGATGGCTCGGTTACCTGGTATGTGACCACGGTGAAACTAGATCTGGAGGCACGCGGGGAGATCAAGCGAGTTCAACACTCCAGGCCACAATTGGTCCGACTGGCATAGTTGAGAGCAGAGAAAACTGGCGCGCAGAGATCAAGGTTTTGCTTGGTCTCTTTTTTATCGTCGATATCCCGGAGAACGCGGGCAGGGCGCGTATAATATCTGTCAGGAGGCACGCAATGCTAATCGTTCATGTTCATGTACATGTCAAGCCTGAATCTGTGGATGCCTTCAAACAGGCAACCATCGAGAATGCCAGCAATAGCATCAAGGAACCCGGCGTGAGCCGCTTCGACGTGATCCAGCAACTGGACGACCCGACGCGCTTTACCCTGGTCGAGGTCTACAGGACGGTGGAAGCCTCTGCCGCTCACAAGGACACCGCCCATTACAAACGCTGGGCGAATACGGTCATGCAGATGATGGCAGAACCGCGACAGAGCGTCAAGTACGCCAATATTTTTCCTGAAGACGCTAACCGGTAAAGGACTCATCCTCTGGAGACGTTGAGTCCGCACGAGCAAAGCCATGTTTTCCTTTGAATTCGCGACCGCCAACCGGATCCTGTTCGGCGCCGGGAAACTGAATGAGCTGGGGAAGCAAATCGAGCAGGGCATAAAGCGTGTACTTCTGGTGCGGGGCAGCTCTGCGGAGGCCATCCCGCGCGTGAGAGAACTCCTCTCGGCAATGAACATCCCCTGCACCGAGTACCAGGTCCACCGGGAACCGACGGTCGATATGGTGCGCGAGGGCATGCAGGCCGCTGGGGACTGTGACCTGGTGATCGGTCTCGGCGGCGGGAGCGTTCTCGATACAGGCAAGGCAATTGCAGCCCTGCTAACCAATCCCGGCGACATATTCGATTATCTGGAGGTGATCGGCAAGGGCCAGCCGCTGGCCAATGCTTCGCTGCCTTACATTGCGATTCCCACCACAGCGGGCACGGGCGCCGAGGTGACGCGTAACGCCGTGCTCGAAGCACCCGATCAGAACATTAAGGTCAGCCTGCGCAGCCCGTCGATGTTGCCACGCCTGGCACTGGTAGACCCGGAGCTGACTTACAGCCTCCCGCCGGAGGTCACGGCTACATCCGGGCTGGATGCGCTGACGCAACTGATCGAGCCCCTCGTCTCGGTCAGAGCCAACCCCATGACAGATGCTCTTTGCAGGGAAGGACTCCGCCACGCGGCGCGATCGCTGCGAAGCGCCTATCACAACGGCGCCGACAGAGAGGCGCGGGCAGGGATGTCGCTGGCGAGCCTGTTTGGCGGGCTAGCTCTCGCCAATGCGGCGCTGGGCGCGGCGCACGGGTTTGCCGGTCCGCTGGGCGGGATGCTGCATGCTCCGCACGGCGCCCTGTGTGCGCGCTTCCTGCCGCTGGTGATGGACGCCAACATCCGGGCAATGGAGATGCGCCAGCCCGATCACCCGGCGCTGGAGCGCTACACCGAGATTGCGCAGATCCTCACAGCAGATGGAAAAGCGACCGCCCCGGACGGGGCTGTCTGGGTACGGGACGTTGTGGAAGATCTAAAAATCCCCCGACTCTCCGCATACGGGATGAGACCGGAGGATTTTCGAGAAGCCGTTCAGAAGACTCAGAAGGCGAATAGCTTTAAAGGCAACCCGATCGTTTTAGAGGAAAGCGAACTGACTCAAATTCTGGAGAGGGCGCTGTAATTACACGACCTGTCTCGAGGTGGCGCCGGCCGTTTTCGTACTGCGATTATCTTTCCGCACGATCTTCTCTGCCTCGATCGCCAGGAACACCAGCGCTCCTGTTCCCAACGCGATCAGCAGGTCCACGAGGGGCAGAGGCTTGACACTGAAGAAGGCGCTCAGGGGCGGGACGTAAATGACCAGCAACTGCAGCACAACCACCAGCAACGCCATCCCCGCCAGCAGCGGATTGCCAGCAAGTCCCAGCTTGAAAAACGAATCGCGCGACGAGCGCGATGCCAGCGCCTGGAAGACCTGCGCAAACGCCAGGAAGGAGAAGACCATCGTCTGCCACTCCTCCCGGCCCGTGAAGTAGTACCAGGAGCCCAGCGCCAGGGCAAGCGCACCGATCAGCACACCCACCCAGACGACCTGAGCGCCAGCGCCGCGTGAGAAGACGCCTTCCTTGGGGGAATACGGCGGACGGTTCATCGTGTCGCTCTCCGCTCGCTCCACGCCCATGCCGAGGCCCAGCAAACCATCGGTGAGCAGGTTCAGCCAGAGCAGCTGTAGTGGCAGGAGCGGGATCGGCTTGCCCAGGAACGGCGCCAGCAGCATCACCAGCACCTTGCCGATATTGCCTGCCACGCTGAAGCGCACGAACTTGCGGATATTATCGTAGATCGTACGACCTTCCTTGACGGCCGCCACGATCGTCGCAAAGTTGTCGTCGAGCAACACCATATCGGCGGCTTCCTTCGAGACATCCGTGCCGGTGATGCCCATCGCCACACCGATGTCGGCGCGACGCAGGGCCGGCGCATCGTTGACGCCATCGCCCGTCATCGAGACGATCTGCCCGCGCTCCTGCAGCGCCTGCACGATCTTCAACTTGTGCTCGGGGGAGACTCTTGCAAAGACCTGCACGTCATCCACGGCATTCTTCAGCTCGTCGAACGAGAGATTCTCGATCTCGGCTCCGGTCAGAACCCGGATATTCGCATCATTGCCTGTCTCGATGATGCCAAGCTGCCGGGCGATCTCCGTGGCAGTCAGTGGATGATCGCCGGTGATCATTACGGTGCGGATACCGGCGGTCTTCGTCAGTGCGACCGCATCGCGCACCTCACTACGGGGTGGGTCGATCATGCCGAACAGGCCCACAAAAGTCAGGTGCTGCTCCAGGTCGGTCTGGATGACTTCCGGGATCTGGTTGAGCAGACGGAAGGCAATTCCCAGGACACGCATGCCTTTCTTGGCCAGCGTCTGATTGGCGGCTTCGATCCGGACCTTGAAATCCTCGTCGATCGCCTCCGCTCGTCCGTTCATCCAGACGTGAGTCGACAGCTCAAGCAACCCGTCTACGCTGCCTTTGGTGAAGGCAAGGTAGCGAGTATTGCCCACATCCAATCCGGCAAGCACACTCGGATCGTATTGCCGCAGATGATGGACGGTGGTCATGCGTTTGCGCTCCGAGTCGAAGGGCAGCTCGGCCGCGCGTGGAAAAGAAAGATCCAGCGAGGATTTCCAGTAACCCAATTTTGCGGCGGCTGCCACCAGGGCGCCCTCGGTCGGGTCGCCGAGTGTGTGATAACGATCGTCGCCTTCCTCCACCAGACGAGCGTCGTTGCAGAGAGCGCCGCCGACCGCCGCCAGCGAGAGCGACGATTGAAGCGGCGTCCCCTGATAGTGGGTGGCAGAGAAGGAACCGCTCCGGTCCATCTCTTCGGTGAGATCGAGCGCATGATTTGCCACGTCCACGACCACCACGGTCATGCGGTTCTCAGTCAGGGTCCCGGTCTTGTCCGAGCAGATCACAGTCACCGAGCCAAGCGTCTCTACAGCCGGCAGCCTACGGATGAGCGAGTTTTTGGCGAGCATGCGCTGCGCGCCCAGCGCCAGTGTGATGGTAACCACAGCCGGCAAGCCCTCCGGGACGATTGCCACCGCGACGCTCACCGCGGTCAAGAGCATGTGGCGCAGCTCATCGCCGCGCATGAAGCCCAGCGCCGCGATCAGGATCGCGATCACCACACCGACAAGCGCCAGGGTCTTGCCCAGTGAATCAAGCCGTTTCTGCAAAGGCGTTTCATCCGTCCCGCTCTGCTGGATCAGACCGGCAATCTTCCCCAGCTCGGTCGCCATACCCGTTGCCACGGTGACCGCCAGTCCGCGGCCCTGTGTGACGATAGTTCCCATGTAAGCCATGTTGCGACGGTCGCCCAGGGGTAGAACTTGCCCTGAGCCTGTCGAAGGGTCGCCGGAGAGCTTGGCGATCTGCTTTTCGACCGGCTCCGATTCGCCGGTCAGGGCAGCCTCCTGCACCCGCAGGCTGACCGCTTCCAGCAGACGGACGTCCGCCGGAAGGACGTTCCCCGCCTCCAGCTGGACGATGTCGCCCGGGACGAGGTCGCGCGCCGAGGCCTCCTGTAGCCTGCCATCGCGCAGGACGCGCACGTTTGGCACAGACAGCCGCTTGAGCGCTGCAATCGCCTGTTCGGCGCGGTACTCCTGGACGAAGCCCAGGAAGGCATAGAGAATCACAATGGCAGTAATTGCAATGGTGTTCTTCAGATCCCCCAGCAAGCCTGCCACGACCGCCGCGGCAATGAGGATGAGCACCATCGTCGCGGTGATCTGCTCCCAGAAGATCTTCAGCGGAGTCCGTCCGCCTTTTTCAACCAGCTCATTGCGTCCGTACTGCGCCAGTCGCTTCTGTACTTCGTCCTGGGAAAGACCCGCCTGGGAGCGCGTCTCGAGTGTCTCGAGGACCGTTTCGATGGATTGCAGATGCCAGTTCATACATTATTCCAATTCTTCATTGTTTTGGCGCCTCCAACCCGCGAGGGGAAGAGAAGCACGGTAATGATACACGAGATAGCCCAGGATGAGCAGCAGACCCAGGCTGAAGACCAGCGGCAGGTGGGTCTTGATATATTCACTGATCAGACGCCATTCATGACCCAGCATATACCCGGCGCCGATCAACAGTGTACACCAGACGTAAGCCCCGGCAAATGTAGCGAGGAAAAATTTCAGGAAGGGGATGCGCACGAGCCCCGCCGGGATGCTGACCAGCGTCCGCACACCGGGGATGACGCGCCCGACCAGCACGACTCCTGCACCCCACTGCCGGCACTGGTTCTCGATCCGCTCGATGTACTTGAGATCGATGCGGAACAGCTTCGCAAACCGGTCCACGAGCGGACGTCCGCCCATGCGCGCGACCCAGTACGTGATCGATGCGCCGATCGCGCTCCCCAGTCCGGCATACAGGCCTGCCAGCGGGATAAAGGTCGCCGGGATGCCGTGGCGTTCGATCAGCATCCAGCCGGCGAACGCCAGGATGATCTCGCTGGGCGTGATGCCAGTCGCATTCTCAAAGATCATCAGGACGAAGACACCCAGCCAGCCAAACTGATCGAAGATCACCTGCAGGGCAGAGAGGATGGTTTGTTCGATTGTATCGAGCATTCTTTCTTCCTTTTTTTTCGGTAACAGACTTGCGAAGGTTCTTTCAAGAAGATTTTCGATCCTTGCCTAAAACCTTTGCAAGGCTCCATCGATAAGAAAAGACCATCGCCATTTTCGATTGGCGATGGTCTTGCCTTTTCTTGAACAGCCGGGACGATCGTCCGTACTGACGGCTGCACATCCCAGAACCTGGGCGGCTACTCCCCATCGGAGGTGTGCGGATTATACAGTGCTTTTCAAATCTGAGTCTCGTGAATAAGAATCTTCTTATCCAAGCGGCTGAGGCACCCGGCTGGCGGTACTGAGCGCCGAGCGGATCATCAGGAATTCCGTGATGTTCTCGGAGTTGACCAGCCCGACAAACTGTCCATTATGGACGACAGGCAGCGTCTTTGCGCCGGATTCCTGCAGGCGCATCAGTACAGATTCGACCATATCGTGCGAGTCGACGCTGGGCACGTTGCGACGCATCACGTCTACCACGGGCACGCTCTGGCCCTTCTCAGAAAGAGCCCGGATAAAGGCATCGCGCTCGAGGATCCCCATCACAGCGCCATTCGCGTCCACGACCGGGAAGTCATGCTGGGAACCGGCGAGCAGCATTCCGACTACCTGCGACAGGTTGTCACGTGGCGAGAGGGTCTTGAAATCGGTCAGCATCGCCCGCGTGACGGGGATGCCACTGATCGAGTTGCGCATCTGGACCATGCTGGCTTCCTGGGAGGCGCCGATCCAGACGAAGAAGGCGATGAAGAGCAGGAAGGGATTGCCAAACAGACCAGCCAGGCCGAAGAGGAATGCCATGCCCTGCCCGATATTCGCCGCAACCTGCGTCGCGCGCACGTAATCCATGCGCATGGCGAGCAGAGCTCGCAGCACACGTCCGCCATCCATGGGGAAGGCGGGGAGCAGGTTGAATAAGACCAGGGAAATGTTGACCGCCATCAAGCGCTCGACGAACGAGCCCGAAGCGACAGTTAGCTGATCCATCGGAACAAGACTGTTCGTCGCGAACAGATACACAAAAAGGAGCGCGGCGATCACCACGTTGACCGCGGGTCCCATCAGGGCAACCCACAGCTCTTCGATCGGTTTGTCGGGCATGCGCTCAAGCCGCGCCACGCCGCCGATCGGGTAGAGGGTGATATCACGCGTCTTGATGCCATAGCGACGGGCGGTGAGAGCATGCCCGTATTCATGCAAGACCACACACAGGAAGAGAGCCAGGATAAAGAGAATGCCCTCCACTACTTTGGTAGCTGTCCCGAATTCGATCCAGTGAGTGTATCCGATCCAACCGATCAACAGCAGAAAGGTTGCATGGACAAAAACATCGATACCAGCAAATGTCCCTAATTTCCATTGCCATTTCATAGTTCAACTCCTTATTCCGTGGAAGGTATTGTACATAGGATTTATAAGAAAAATGTTATAAAAACTCTATCAGTAGCTATCAGCTTTACGAAACCCCTCCCTGTGAAGACCACTTGCACAGACAGGTTAACGAAATTAACGAAAAAGGGAGCAGGTTGTTGCCTGCTCCCTGCTATGGTCGGCGCATGACTCCGGGTCACGCTGCCCCGCTGGCCAGGGTCTACGACCGGCGTGACCTACGCCTACTTGATCACACCGAGCTTCTTCCCCGCCTCGCCGATCACATCCATGGCGCGCTCGATCTCACCCGGCTCATGGGCAGCCGTGACCGTGGCACGCAGGCGGGCAAGGCCTTCCGGGACCGCCGGCGAGACGACCGGCAGCACGAACACATCGTTGTGCTGTGCCTCGCGCGTCATGGCAAACGCCGTATCGTCGTCGCCGCATAACACCGGGACAATGGCGGTCTCGGTCAGCATGGTATCGAAGCCCATGCTCTTAAGTCCCCCAATAAACTGCTTTGTGTTCTGGTTGAGGCGCTCGATCCTCCAGGGCTCATCCAAGATGACCTGGAAGGCCTCGTTCGCGGCGGCGGCTTGCGCGGGCGGGAGTGCCGCCGAGAAGATATACGCCCGGCTGGCATGGCGCAAATAGGTAATAAGATCTTTCTTGGCAGCCACGTAGCCACCCACCGAAGGGATGGTCTTGCTCAAGGTGCCCATCTTGATGTCGATGACATCGCCGAGGCCAAAGTGCTCTTCGATCCCAGTGCCCCTTGCACCAAGCACACCGACCGAGTGCGCTTCGTCGATCATCAGCCAGGCGTTATATTGCCGGCACAACTCGAGCACCTTGGGCAGGTCAATGATGTCGCCATCCATGCTGAAGACAGAATCGGCAATCACCAGCTTGGCGACATCCGGAGGCGCATTCCTGAGCAATCCTTCGAGATGTGCCATGTCGTTGTGGCGGAAGCGCCGGAACTCTGCACCGGACATCAGACAGCCATCCACGATGGAGGCGTGATTTAACTTATCCGAAAACACATAATCGCCGCGCCCCATCAGAGTGGAGATCACGGTCAGGTTCGTGACATAGCCAGACGAATACGTGATGGCGGCTTCGGCGTGTTTGAAGTTTGCAATCGTTTCTTCGAGCTCGGTATGAAGTGTCAGACTCCCCGCCAGCGAGCGCACACCGTTCGTGCCCGTGCCGAACTTGTCGACCGCCTTCCTGGCAGCTTCATTAATCCGCGGATGATTGACCAGGCCCAGATAACTGTAGGAGGCATACATCCCCATCACACGACCGCGTACACGGACCCGCATTCCCGGAAGGATCTCTTCCACAGGCTGGTTGTAGAAATAGAGGTCGTTCTGCTTGACGGATGCTACCCGTTCCGTGAGTGCCCTGATGCGCCGGGTGACTGCGTCATCTGTTTTTTGTAAATCCATGTACTGCCTCCAGGAAAGAATGCTGCAAGTTTACCAGAGACTTTGGAAGCCTTGCGGAGGTTTTTGAGGCGGAGATGGCCTTAATTCGTGAGCCACATTCCCACAACTAGCTGACGTGTACTGGCTTTCCCGAGCCGGCGGATTGGAGCAGGGCCAGGATCACCGCCACATTAGCTCGGCTATCCGCAAGAGAAACGCGCGGCTCGCGGCCGAGCAGGATGGCATCTGCCATATCCTCGACCTCGCCGATGTAGAGCTCCTGTCCCTTGATCTTGATGGTTTTTGTCTTATCGCCGTGCGTCAGGTAGATCTTCTCGTCGGTCTCGGGCTTGAACGGGCGCGGAATGTTCAGCGTCGCCTCGCTGCCGGCTATCTCCATGGACGTACGGAACGGAAGTGCAAAACTACAATCGAACTGGGAGAGAATCCCGTTCTCGAATCGTATTTGCCCAATGAACGTCTCGTCGATCCCGGTCGGACCTGTGACCTGCCAGCCAAACACCTCGCGCGGAGGCGCCCCGGCGACGGTCCGCGCGTAGCTGATGGGATAACAGCCTACATCCCAGATGCTCCCGCCACCCATCGTGGGGTCCAGGCGCACATCCCCCTCGCGGGTGAGCATGAAGCTGAACGAGCCGCGGATCAGTTTCAGATCCCCGAGCGAGCCGCGCTTCACCAGCTCCTGCACCTGGAGCGTTTGCGGGTGGTGCCGGTACATGAAGGCTTCTGTCACCACACGACCGTGCTGACGCGCCGCAGCTTGCATAGCGTCCACTTCATCCAGACTCAGGGCGAGCGGCTTTTCACACAGCACATGCTTGCCCGCCTCCACGGCTTTGATCGTCCATTCGGCGTGGAGGTGGTTGGGCAAGGGGTTGTAGATCACATCGATCTCGGGGTCCGCCAGCAAGGCTTCATACGAGCCGTAGGCGCGCGGGATCTTATTCTTGCGAGCATACCCATGCGCGGCTTCCTGCGTGCGGGATGCCACCGCCAGGAGCTTATTGCGCTTCGAGAGGCGCAGAGGTGGGATCAGGGCGCGATTGATGCGCGCCGTGGAGAGCAGTCCCCAGTTGAGAATTTTGTCTGGCATAGATCTTCCTTATGAAAACTCTTTTGTTCTCTCGAGCCTCCGATACGCGGCAGGCTCGCCGGCGCCACAAGGCGTCTCTAGAACGCAACACCGCAATCGTAAGGGACAAGAATTTGCTGCCTGACGTCGACGATCGTATGCGGGAAGGAGCGGTTGATCGTATAGGATTCACGATAGAACCCGCCCCACTTGGTAAAGGTCACCACCTGAACGTCCACGACATTGCGCCTCAGATTCACGGTTGGCTCTACATTCCTGATCGCGCGCGCCCTCGCCTGTTGCAGGAAATTCATCGAGGCTCCAAAATCGCCCGAGTTGACACGCTCAATGATGTCATTAACTTCCTGGCGATTGCAGACGATCTGCCTGTCGTTGTAGTTAGCATGCCAGTACAAATAGAACTGGTCTGCCATGACATCCAGGACGACATATTCGAAGTAGCCCTGTTCCGTGTCCTGGACGTTGAGATGCTCGTGATAATCAGGCAGCTGGGTGTTATCGGGGATCTCGGCGGCAGAGGCATACGGAGCCTGGTCGAGTGAGTGTACGTACAACAAAGGATAGCCGCCAAGGTCATCGCCCTGGTAGACATAATCCAGGGCATATCCATCCTGCATGGAGAGGTTTGTCAGCACATCGAAATACTGATTGGGATCGAATTCACCACCCTGCTTCGTCCCGGTCTCCATAAGCTGGTCAGGAATATCTCCCGATTGAAGGCCGCTCACCGCCGCAACAACCTCCGCGCAGTTGGAGATAACCGTCCCGCCAGGAGACGACGAAAGGAGCTGGCAACCGAGCAAAGAGGTCAAGACTACAAGGATGGCAACTATTTTCTGTGCTCTCATGTGACTCCAATCGGGGATGATCCACTAATTTTCGCGAATCCATTTGCAAGAATTAGACAGAATCCGCGGCTTCTCATCCAGCCAGTTTTTTCAGCTCTTCTTCGCCGATGATTTTCACGCCGAGGGATTTTGCCTTCTCGTATTTGGAGCCCGGCGCCTCGCCGAGCACCAGATAGCTGGTCTTCTTGCTCACGCTGTCGGTGACTTTGCCGCCATGGGATTCGATTAATTCTCTGGCGTCATCACGCGAGAACGTGGGTAATGTCCCGGTGATGACAAACGTGAGCCCCGCGAACGCATCCGACAGCCGGCTTCTGGCGGTCGCCCCTGCCCCACCCTGCGGCCAGACTCCCGCCGCTTTCAGCTTCTTGATGACGTTCTTATTCGCGGGACGTAAGAACCACTCCGCCACGGACTCCGCCACGCTGGGACCGATGCCAGCAATCTGTTCTAGATCCTCCGCCCGGGCTTTGGAGAGCGCATCCAGGTCCGCGTAGTGATTCGCCAGATCCGTCGCGCCGACCTCCCCCACGCCGCGAATTCCCAGCGCTGTGATCAGGCGCGCCAGGGAGCGCGACTTCGAGGCTTCGATAGAAGCCAGCAGATTGTCAGCGATCTTGCCGGGCGGCTCTTTTTCCGTCTTCCTTTCTTTCTTCGTAACCGCCTCGAGAATATCCGCCCGCTTCAAGAGATAAAGATCGGCCACGTCCTTGACCCTGCCGGTCTCGATCAGCTTGGCGACAATCCGGGTCCCCATGCCCACGATATCCATCGCGCCGCGCGAGACAAAGTGCTCCACATTCCGCACCAGCTGCGCCGGGCACGCCGCATTGACGCAGTAGAACGCCACCTCGTCCTCAAAGCGCTCCACCGGCTGCCCGCAGGAGGGGCAGTTCGTGGGAAACCTGTACTTCTTCTCTTTCCCGGT
>DAITPI010000105.1:0-11101 GCA_036833655.1 Anaerolineales bacterium
CGCACGCTCTCACCCCTAAATCTGGGTATCTGTCACGGAAAATCCTGGAGAGCCAAAACTCACCGACAAGTCGAGCGACAAGTCTCAGAAGTACATCCTTTTAAAGAGTAAAATTGGTGGAGAGATCCATCATGCCGCCATTCCTGCAGTTTGTCATCCGTCGCTTTCTGGTCATTCCGGTATCTCTGCTGCTCATTACGATGATCCTGTATGGGGGCGTCATGCTTACACCGCCGGAGGCGCGTGCCACGCTCTATTACCCACCGAACATGAAGCCGAGGTCCGAAGAGCAAATGCTCCATTTTCAGGAGCAGATCATCAAGCGCTACCATTTGCGCGAGCCGTTTCTGATCCAGTACGGCTACTGGGTGCAGTCTCTGTTCGACGGGACCTGGGGCTACAGTCCGTCGATGAACGAGTCTGTGCTGCCCGCGCTGCTCCGGCGGACGCCGATCACGCTGGAGCTGGGTATCTATTCGCTTCTGCTCCTGGTGCCTCTCGGATTGGTCAGCGGGGTGATTGCCGGGTGGAGGCGTTCGGGTGCCTTCGATGGCTTCTTCCGCGCCCTTGCGTTTCTGAGTACATCCACCCCTTCGTTTATCTTGGCACTGGTCTTGCTCTCGGCATTCTATATCAATCTCGGCTGGTTCGCCCCGGAGCGGCTCAGTCTCAATTACAGTCTTGAATTATCGAAAGAGACATTCCGGCAGGTGACCGGTTTCCTCACGATCGATAGCTTGCTGAATGGCAGACTGGATATTTTCAAAGATGCCTGGAAGCATCTCGCCATGCCGGTCTTTACCCTCAGTCTCTATCACTGGGCCACACTGGGACGGATTGCGCGAGCCAGCATGATCAACGAGCGCAGCAAGGAATACATCCTGTCGGCGCGGGCACGCGGGCTTTCAGAGCCGCGTGTCATCTGGCATCATGCCTTTCGCAATATGCTGGCGCCTTCCCTGACCAGCATTGCACTCTCGGCTGCATCCATCGTGACAGGCGTCTTCGTGGCAGAGATCATTTTCGATTTCAACGGCGTCTCCGGGGTGATCCTCAGCGCGATGGGCGATGTCCCGGATGCACCCGCCGCGCTTGGGTTTGCGGTCTACAGTGTGATCATGGTTCTGGTGTTGATGTTCGTCCTGGATGTGCTCCAGGCTGCGCTCGACCCGCGCGTGCGCGAAGGGGTATTGAAGTCATGAGAGTGATTCAACGCTTCTTCTCCCGCTGGCAGAACTGGATCAGCGTGCTCTTGATCCTGACATACGTGGGTGTTGCGGTCGCGGCCCCGTATCTCGCACCGAAAAAACCGAACGATCCGAGCGCTTTCGTCCGCGTGGGCCGAGCCACAGAAGGAGAGCCTCAGCCGCCTAGCGAAAAAGCGCCCTTGGGGATGCTGCCCATGGGGATCGATGTGTACCATCCGCTGGTCTGGGGCTCGCGCGACGCGTTACAGTTTGGGCTGCTCGTCACGATTAGCACGGCGTTGTTCGGCGTATTGTATGGAGCAACCTCCGGTTTTGTCGGGAACCGGCTTGGCAATTTCATGATCCGCTTGTCCGATTCGTTCCTGGCATTTCCACCGATTGCAGGAGTTGTCCTGCTCCAGCAGCTGTACGTGACCTCGATTAGCGCAGCGGGAGGCTACGTTATGTCCACCGGAGAGATCTTCACTCTTTCCGGTGAACCGCTCCCGGTGACCTTGATCCAGTCTCTGCTCGAGCACGTCAACCCGCTGATGCTGAGCCTGATCGTATTCTCATGGATGCCCTACGCGAGATTGGTGCATTCCATTGTTTTGACGCTGAAGCAGACCGAGTTTGTCCAGGCGGCGCGTGCCTTGGGTGGTAGCACTCCCTGGATCATCCGCAAACATATTCTGCGCAACTCCACTGGTCCGGCGATTGTGCTTGCCGCCCGCGACGTGGGCGGAGTCGTGCTCCTGCAGGCGACGCTGACCTTCATCCGCGTCGGCGGCGACTCGATCTGGGGGCAGATGCTGGCGCAGGGCCGCAACTGGGTGATCGGTCCGGGCGGCAGCCTGCTGCGCTACTGGTGGGTCTTCCTGCCCCCAACACTCGCGGTCATGTTGTTCGGAATTGCCTGGAACATGTTTGGCGATGGCCTCAATGACGTCCTCGAGCCCACCTCGCAGGGCGCGCTGCGCAGGCCATCGTTCTGGAGCAGAATTATGCAAAAAGATGAGAAAGAACCTCTGCCTGAAGCAGATCTAGTCTCTGAAAGCATTCCAGAGCCGACGTCGCAGGAGGCTACTCCTGGCGAACAACAGACTGCCCCAACGCAACCGGTACCGAGGATAAAGCTGCCAAACGGTGCAGATCCGCTTGTGGCGACGGCGCGGGGTTACCTGTCCCAGGAGGATCTGCCGCATGCGCTGCATGCCTACGGTCACCTGATCCGGCGGGGTAAATCGGTCCGGGAGATCTTGCCCGACCTGGCACAGCTGGCGAAACGATATCCGCGCGAGCCGCAAGTCTGGCAGACACTGGGCGATGCATTAACACTTGCCGGGCAAGCGGATCACGCCGCCCAGTCCTATGAGCGCGCCCGCAGACTCGCACAGTCAGAGACCGCCCCGGCAGATCTGAGCCAGTGAAGACCGAGAATTTTGCCAGGCGCCTGACCGAATCACTGAACGCGGATCAGCTGCGGCTGCTTGAGCGCGTGCGGGAAGAGGCGGCCCGGGAAGGACGACCTTTCTACCTCGTGGGCGGCTCCGTGCGAGACCTTCTGCTGGGTCGCCGCCTCAATGACTTCGATCTCATCGTCGAAGGGGATGCGATTCCCCTGGCGCGTTCCCTGGCAGCCAGGTACGGCGGCGAGGTCACTGCCCATACCAGATTCCGCACTGCCAAGTGGTTCCTGCCCGAGAAGCTCCGTACGGACCATCCGTTCCTCGATCTCATTTCCGCCCGTTCCGAGGCATATAAGCATCCTGCCGCGCTTCCCACGGTGAAACCGGGGGATATCATCGATGATTTGCGGCGGCGCGATTTCACGATCAACGCCCTGGCGCTCCGCCTCGATGGGTCCCACTTTGGCGAGCTGCGCGATGATCTCGGTGGCCGGGAGGATCTGGAGAAACGGATCATCCGTGTCCTGCATCCCCAGTCCTTCATTGACGACCCTACACGCATGTATCGCGCTGTCCGCTATGAAGGGCGCTACGGATTCCGAATTGCAGACGAGACGCTCGCGCTCATCCCCGGTGCCCTCACCATCGTCGAGCAGCTCTCTCCATACCGCATCCGCCACGAGCTGGACCTCATCCTGGACGAGCCGGATGCCCGTGCCATCCTGAAACGGCTGGACGAATTGGGATTGCTCCGCGCTATCCATCCCGCCCTCGCTCATTTCGAGAAGTCACGTCTGTCGAGCCCGGAGTCGGATGGGCCCATGTTACGGACCCGCAATGCGCGCTGGGTAACCTGGCTGATGCACCTGAAAGAGCAGGAGATCGAATTTATCAACAAGCGTCTGCACTTTCCGGCGGACCTGCTCAAAGTGCTACGCTCTGCCAGCCTGCTCCACGCAAACCTTTCGGCCCTTACCGGTCTCAAGCCAAGCGAGGCGGTGGAGATGCTGGAGGGTTATTCATTCAAGGCTCTCGAAGTGATGTCCGTGGCGCTGGACGATTCGGAAGCCAGGCAGGTTCTGACTCAATATATTGCCGATTGGTGGCACCTCAAGCCCAGGACAACAGGTCACGATCTTAAGAGGCACGGCATTGCCCCCGGACCGCGCTACACCGAGATCCTTCGTCGTCTGCGCGCCGCCTGGCTGGATGGCGAGGTCAAAACAGAAGAGGAAGAGCAAAGATTACTACAGAAGTTGAGTAAATAAGCCTTGCGAAGCCCGACACTTGCACCTGCATGCAAGTGCAGGTGAGGATCTCTTCGCAAGGCTCTATAATCTACACTATGAACCTCCAACCCTATCTCTCCTTTGCACGACAACTTGCTTATCGCGCCGGGCGGATCACGCTCAGTCATTACAACAAGGGAATCCTCCACGATCTGAAGCAGGACGAGACTCCGGTCACTGCTGCGGACCGGGCGACCGAAGAATTCATCCGCAGTGAGATCGAGCGTAACTATCCGAGTCATGCTATTGTAGGGGAGGAGTTCGGCGAATCCCCCTCGCCTGCTGGCAGAGGGGATCGGAGTGAGGGTGGCAATCCCTTCCGCTGGTTCGTGGACCCGATCGACGGGACCAAATCCTTCCTCAAAGGTGTTCCTTTCTATTCAGTGCTGATCGCCCTGGAGATCGAGGGAGTCGTGCGGGTGGGCGCGGTCTGCTTCCCCGCCCTGGATGAGATCCTCTACGCCGCGGACGGCCTGGGCTGCTGGTGGAACGGCAAACGGACGCGCGTCTCGGAGGTCAGCGAGCTAAAGAAGGCGGTCTTCGTCTACACCAGCTGGTCCGGCTTTCGCAGCACGAAGCGTCTGAAGGTCCTCGAGCGCCTCCATAAGGAATGCTTTTTTGGTCGTGGCTGGGGCGACGCCTACGGCTATCACATGGTCGCTACGGGACGCGCCGAGATCATGCTTGATCCCACCATCAGCATCTGGGATGTGGCGCCATTTACCCCGATCTTCCGCGAGGCGGGCGGCTTTTTCGGCTCCTGGGATGGCAAGGCGGGCCACACACACGGAGAGGGGCTGGCTTGTAATGCTGCTCTCAAATCCAGGGTGTTGGAGCTAACCCGGACGCCAGTCAGCTCAGCGGATTGAGCTTTCCAGCGCGCTGATCAGTTCCTGCTTTTGCCCGGCGTTCATGCGTGAGCTCGGGTGGAAGATCCAGTACTGGATGGGGGGCATTTCGCCCCGGTTGATATTCTCGATCATCTCATCCAATTCCGCGGGTTTTTTCCCCCAATCGGAGAAATTGAATTTCTTCCTGCCTTCGACTACATCATAGGCGATCAGCCAGGAACCGGGCGCGATATTGCTGTACCAGGTCCAGTTCGTTTCATTGCTGTGGCACTGGAAGCAGTGTTCCTTGACGAGCGCCCGCGCCTGGGGACTGCTCCACTGCGGCTCGGAGACCACCGGGGGATTGGTCCGGGTATGTCCAAAGGGGACAAGCTGAATGAGAAGGAAGATCCCGACGGCAGCCGCAAGCAAAGGCAAAGCAAGCTTTTTTACGTTCATAAGTTCTCCTTGTGAAATAGTTAACAAACAAGGAGGAATTCTACACCCGATCCGCATCATGGTCATAAGAGAAACGTGAGAACCCCCCTTACGAAAATCTGGCTTTGCACTCGGCGATGGGAATCGTGCATGTTTTCCTCCTACCCATTCCGAGAAAAGCCTGGAACAAGAAATCCTGCGCGGGCCAGGAGTGACCAGGGGAATCTGAGCTGAGCTCCGATTTTCAGAGCGGGGGTGTTGTTGCCATCCATCAGGACAATGGCTCGATCGAAGTCAGCTGGCAATACTCATGCTGGTTCTGTCACTGCGGGCGCCATGGGCGTTTCGGTGTCTCGGATGACGGGCAGCGCCTGAAGCAATCTGTACATGCCAAATCCGATCGCGACCGAGATGTAGCCCCAGACCAGGCTGACGATCCCGAACCAGACCGGCGAACTCCACAACTCGCCCCCGGCCGCATCGATATCTGGAGCGAGCGTCCCGGGCGTAAGGCTGTCGCCGAGTATACCGATCACAAAGACCATGATGAAGGCTGCCATGATCACGGGTGATAATGCAAATACCTTGATGAGCGTCTGTGCCCCGACCCGGAAGCTCAAGATCAAGAGGATCAGCGCCAGCAATAGATAGGGCAGGAGCCAACCGATGATCCCAAAGACATAGAACACGAATAACACAAGGAGGAAATTCACCACGGGACCGTTGTTCGTCTCCGGGGCAAGGTTCGTGATGGCAAAGATAAGCAGGCAGATGCCCCAGACGACGAAGGGGATGAGAAGCGATAAGCGCAGGTAGGTCGCCGTTTTCATGAGTAATGCCTCCTGATCTCAGACGCGTACTTTGTTCCAACGGTAGCCTTATTTTTTTCCAGCCAATCTCGGAAGGCGGTCTTTCCCTGTGGCGGGTCCTTGGAAACGAGCAAGTTCGCCATCAGTCCCTTGACTTCTTCCGGGGTGAGGACGACATCGCCGACAAACAGACTGATGAGCTGCGCCGCCAGTAATGCCAGCCTCGGCGGGACCGAGATCAACGGTCGCCTCGCGCCGACCTTCTCCCCGATCAGGCGGACGAAGTCCTTGAAGGTATAGGAATCGGGACCAACGGTATCGATGATGTAGTTATCGGTCCTGTAGACGGCCTCCACGGCGAGGTCAGCCAGGTCTTCAACATAGACCGGTTGGATGCAATAGGATCCATCCCCGGGGATCAGGAAGAACGGGAAACGCCGCAGGAAAAAAGCAATGTTGTTGATCAAGATATCTTCCTTGCCGATCAGCACGGTTGGGCGCAGGATCGCATACGACAATCCGGAGTCGATCACCGCTTGCTCGTTGGCGGCCTTACCCCAGTAATAGGGCAGGGGCGAATCCGCGGACGGATTGGCAATGCTGATGTGAACGATTCGTTTCACGCCGGCAGCTCTGGCTGCGTTGACCAGCTTGCGCGTGCTCGCCACGGCGCGCGGCTGGGTATTCTTGCCCTTGTCGAAGCGCACCCAGTAGCTATTGACCAGAACATCCACATCCTTAAGGCTGTGAGTCATACTTGATTCGTCGAAGTCCAGCGGGTAAGCCTTGACGCTGCCCCCGAATGGATCGGGCCGGTTGGGATGACCTGTCAGCGTGATGACCTCTTCCTTCCGTTGCAGTAATCGGCTGGTAATGTACTTGCCCGAATAACTGAATGCACCTGTCACCGCTATTTTCATTTCGCCTCCTGGATGGACTCCATCAGCTTGCTGATGGAGAGTCCTTGCTCTCCTCGCCGGCGCCGGGGACGGCGCCTGGAGATCGATGAATTATTTCAAAACGCTCAAAATCTTCTGAACGTTCGACAATCCGAGTTTGTCCAGGCGTATGACGGCCCTGGAGAGGCTGTCGATCGCATCGAAGAAATCCTGCAATGCCTGGATGCGCTCGTACACAAACTGCCACTCCTCGTCCTCCACCCAGGTCTTTTCCATGCTCGCCAGCGTATCCCTGACCGAGCGCAGGGCGCGGTCGAACTCGCTGTTCTGTCGTTCTTTCAGCAGGGAGCGGATGGCCGCGTAGAAATCGGTTTCGGCTTCGTAGTAGTCCTTGCGGTCGCCGAGCCGGGTAGAGCGGTGGACGAGCCCCATGCGCGCCAGTGCCCGGATCTCAGTGCTGATGGCGCCCTTGGTCAGCCCGGTCTGCTCGACGATCTCATCCAACGAGAGGGGCGTGGGGGAGAGGTAGAGCACCGCGAAGATGGCACCCATCCCTCTGGGGAAACCCCAGAAGCGGCTGATCTGGCTCAGGCCCTGCGTGAAGTCCTGTTTGATCTGCGTGAGTGACTGTTTCATGGTCGCGTAATGTCCGTTTTGAATGTTTAGTATTTACTAAACATAGTATATGCAAATGGGCTGGCTTTGTCAAGAGCGGATGTGGATGTGCCTGGACTTGGGAGAAGTTGTGCCGTGCCCCGCTCACCGTTGCTCCCGGCGCTGTCCCCGGCGCCGGGAGTCAGGCTGCAAACAGGTTGGACCGTGCGCTAGCGAGTTGTGCTATTGTTGGGATTGCAGCGCGTGATAGACTTCTTCGTGATTCAAACCGGCGGGCAGCGCCTGATATTGATCGATATAGAAATTCATGACTGCTTGGGCTGTGCTGGACTCGAAAACGATGCTCACGCGTCCCGGCCGGGGACCGGCAATCTGGTCTTCCGGGATGCTCTCGATCACTTCCATGACCCGCACGATCCATCTGCCGAGAACGGCTTCGTTCGCCAGATCGTCCACGGGCAGCATCACATTAAAGTCGGTTTCCATTGCGAGGAAGCGTCCGATGCTTCCATCCGGCAGGATGCAGTTCTCCCCGAAGGCATACGCGCTTGCCTGCGCCCCGGGTTCCAGCGCCTGGATCGATTCTTGAAAGCTGCCCGATAGCTCGGGTAAGTCGCCGTGCGCCCACTGGTAGCCACAATTCTGGGACTCGGGCGTGACATCGGTCGTCGGCGAAACGGGGGGCGCTTCTGTCGTGGAGGGCGGGGGAGGCGGAGGCGAGGCAGCCGACAGGGAACAGGCAGACAGGATCAGGGTTAGAAGGAACAGGCTCTGGCATATTCTCCGCATATCACCTCCATACTGGTTAAACGGAGCGTCCGCTAGGAAGGTTCCTGAGCAGTCTCCTGTTTTTCCTCTTCCATCCTCATGACGTCATGGATGAAGAGGCCCGCCATGCCCATGGTAGCACAGGTGATGCCCGCCACCCGGAACCAGAGCTGGATGCCGAGAGCATCCGAGATCGGACCGGCGATCATCAGGCCGAGCGGTGAGACAAGCATCGCAGCACTCATAATAAAGGCGAAGACGCGGCCCTGCATATCGGGCGAGATGACCGACTGCAGGATCGCCCCGTACGAGCCGTTGGTAACCGGCAGGATCAACCCCGTCAGGGTGTTGGCAGCCATCCCCAGCCAGAATAAATGCGGCGGCGTCAAGCCGATCAATAATGTGCCCGTGCCCAGGACGATCAAGCCCACCTGGGCCGTCACGAGCTTCTTGCGGAAGCCGCCCCAGGTGCCGAGCAGGATGCCGCCCAGGATCGTGCCGATCGCAAAGGCAGCCTGCCACCATCCCAGCTGCGCGGCATCGCCCCGAAAATGTTTGGAGATCAGCAGAGGTGTGAGGGACTCTGCCGCGCTGTAAAAGAAGTTGATCACCATGACCATGGCAAGCACGATCAGCAGACCGCGCCATGCCATGAGGTACTGGAACCCGGCCGCGAAATCCTGCCAGAACGTTGCTTTGCCGGCAGCGCTCCGTTCAGGCTGCGGAATCTGAAAAAAGAGCAGGATGGTGATGGCGATCAGAGCAGTCACCACATCGATCGAGAGAATGCCCTGCATCGGCAGGGCCGCATAGAGGAAAGCGCCCAGCGGTGCGGAGATAATGTTCAGCCCGCCATACAGCGCCTGGTTGAATCCCTGCACTCGAGCCAGGTGTTCCCGCGGTACCAGCAGGACGACCGATGCCCCGAACGCCGATTGGTGAAAACCGCCCGCCACCGCCCGCACAAACAGCAGACCGTAAATGTGCCAGAGCTCGGCGCGATCCAGCGCGAACAGGGTGACCAGCACCAGTGTCGCGGCGGCAACCGTGGCATCCGCGCCGATCAGGATCAGGCGCCGGTTGCCGCGGTCCACCCAGGTGCCGATGAACGGCGAAAGGATCACCTGCGGCAGCAGGCCCATCAGCGAGGCAATGGCAAGGGCGGTGGCAGAGTTTGTCTTCTGGGTGAGATACCAAATGATGGCAAATTGAACGAGCTGGCTGCCGAGCAGCGAAAGCGCCTGCCCGGTCCAGAGAGTAAAGAAACGCGACGCCCAGTTCTCATCTGGGATGGAGGCGGTACTCATAGCTTTGCATGCTCCACTCTTCTACGATTAAAGGATTGGCCCAACCTGCTAACTGTACCGTGCCTTGCCTCCCCCGGCATGGCGCCTCAGGCGTGTTACAGACTGCCCACTGAAGCGGTCAGGCTGTGAATGATTCAGTTCTGGAGAACGATGGAATTGACTTGCAAAGAATCGCTTTCTCCGTTACGGCATTTGAAGTACGTCCACCGCTGCCGCAGCCATGAGCGCTGACGCGCGGACTAGCGCCTCCTCATCGAAGTCGAACTTCGGATGATGATGGCCGTAATCCAGGTGCCGCGCCTGGTCGTTCGAGCCAACGAAGAAGTAACAGCCCGGGACTTTCTCCTGCATGAATGCCATGTCTTCGGCGCCCATCGTCAAGTACCCCGCTGTGTCGAGATTGGATTCGGACAATACACGCCGGGCAGACTCCTGCACCGTCGCAGCGATCCGCGCATCATTGATCAGGGCGGGTGTCATGCGCCGGATATCCACTTCCACCTGGCACCCCAGCGCCTCTCCCACGCCGCGCGCGATCTGCTCGAACCGGTCGAGGACCTTCTGCCGGACCCCCGGATCAAACGTGCGGATCGTGCCCGTCAGCTCTGCGGTCTGCGGTATGACGTTGAACGCCGTCCCTGCGTCGATCGTGGTCACGCTGACCACCGCGGTCTCGAGGGGCGCCACATTGCGCGAGACGATCGTCTGCAGTGCAGTGACGATCTGCGCCGCCGCCACCACCGGATCGACCGTCTGTTGTGGGATGGCACCATGTCCGCCCTTGCCCGTGATGCAGACCGTAAAGATCTCTGCGCCTGCCATCACAGGTCCGCCAGCCACGCCGACCCAGCCCAGCGGCTTCTCATTCCAGAGATGCAGCGAGAGGGTCTTCGCCACGTTTGGGGCATCCAGGACGCCGTCGCGGATCATCATCTCTGCGCCGCCCATTTCTTCCCCGTTGTAGCCTTCCTCGGAAGGCTGGAAACAGAACTTGATCGTGCCTGCTAGCTCGTCGCGATGGGCATGCAGCATTTTTGCGACGGTCAGGCCGATCGCCGTATGACCGTCATGTCCGCAGGCGTGCATTACGCCCTGGTTTTGGGAGGCATATGCCGCGCCCGTCTCCTCGGTAATCGGAAGGGCATCCATGTCGAAGCGTAGCAAAAGCGTGGGTCCGGGCTTGGCGCCTTCGAGCAGACCGACAACCCCGGTCTTTCCAATTCCTTTTGTCACTTCGATGCCGAGGGCTTCCAGCTCCCTGGCGACGATCCCGCCGGTACGGATCTCTCGGAATCCAAGCTCGGGGTGCATATGAAAATCGCGGCGCAGCGACTGGGTATAAGGGAAGAGCTCTCTGGCTTGCTCGAGGAAATCAGACATATGGTGCTCCTTTTAATGTTCTCCCGCGAGTTTTACCGCCTGTTCAATAGCCATACGTGCGTGTACCTGCCCTCCACGCCGCAAGGTATGTTCGTACTCTATGGATGGCATATCCGTCCGATATTCCATTGTACTTTTAATTTTGGGAAACCCGATGCATAGAGGTTACA
>DAITPI010000106.1:0-11091 GCA_036833655.1 Anaerolineales bacterium
GTAGATCTGAAAAGCGGGCAGGAGGTGTTGCTCACCAAGGGCCGCCTGGTGGATGCAATCCTGGCCACGATCGCTGTGCCCGGGGTTTTCCCCGCCCGGTACATAGACGGCCTCGAGCTGGTGGATGGTGGAACTCTCGATCCGGTGCCCGTCGCGCCCGCCCGCATGCTCGCCCCGCGTCTGCCCGTGGTCGCGGTCGTGCTGACCCTGCCCATGGGCATCCCGGCGCAGTCGTGGCGGATCCCCATAGACCGCTACTGGGCGGGACGCATCGTCTCTCGTCTATTAAGCCGCATGCGCTACGATACAGTCTGGGACGTGTTTTCGCGCTCCCTTGACATTACCTCGCGGGCCGTGACACAATACCGCCTGGAAGTGGACCGGCCCGAGGTGATCGTCCGGCCGCAGGTCTACGAGATCGACACGCTCGATGTTGTCGACGTCCATGAAGGAGTGAAGCTCGGCGAGGAAGCCGCGGATGCGGCAATGCCCAAGCTGCGCAGCCTGTTCACCTGGCGGAATCGCTGGCGCCGCAACAGGGGAGTTTATCCGCAAAGGAGTCTCTAGATGAGAGATCTACGCGAGTATTCGCGACAGACGAATGTTCGTCTTGCTCTGGGGGCATTCATCTTGCTTTTTGTGATCGGGGTGGGGTTGATCTGGCTGATCTATGGAGGCAACGCGGCGGGCCTGGCGTTTACCTGCCTGCTGGCGGCTCTCTTTCCGGTGATCTTGATCCTGTTCATCTTCCTTGCTATCGACTGGATCCTCAAGCGTGCCGGACCCAAATAACGCCTCACTAGTACCATTCCAGAACTGGACTCTGCGCGTCCGTGAATCCGCGGATGCTTCACCACGCCTGTTGGTTCTGATCCATGGCCTGAGCGGCGATGAGAACTCGATGTGGGTCTTCGCCCGCGACCTGCCCGCCCGGTACTGGATCATTGCGCCGCGCGCGCCTCATCCATCGGGCATAGAGCAGGGTGGCTACTCCTGGCGTCCACCTCAGCCTGAGACGCCAGACCTGCCCAGCCTCGACCAGCTCCAGCCGGCAGCCGGGGCGCTGCTCCACCTTGTGGATGAGTATGCTGCCTCGGTCGGGCTCGACGCAACCACGTTCGACGTGATGGGCTTCAGCCAGGGGGCGGCGATGTGCAATCTGCTGGCGTTCCTGTACCCGCAGCGCATTCGCAAGGTGGGCATTCTCGCTGGATTTGTCCCCAGCGGACTGCAGGCGCTCGTTTCCGAGCGTCCCCTGCAGGGCAAGCCCTATTTCGTCGCCCACGGAACGAAGGACGAAACCGTGACCGTGGATCGGGCCCGCAGCTCGATCGAGATCCTCGAACAGGCCGGGGCGCAGGTGACATATTGCGAGGACGAGGTCGGGCACAAAGTCAGCGTTACCTGTCTGCGCGCACTGCGAAGCTTTCTCTCAGATTAATCCTCTCTCACTCGGACGTTGACTAGCCTCCTGTTTGCAGGTATCCTTGATGCCTGCAACGCAGTAACGGCTGCCGCCGTTATGAGCTCGCGACTGTATACTTCTGGTGCAATCAATGAATCGAAACTTATCTCGCCGTGATTTCCTCAAACTCGCAGGTGTTGGTCTGGGGGCTTTGGCTTTTGATCCCTATCGTTCCATCAAAAAATCATTTTATTCTGATATTTTGTCTGCTCCCAAGCGGCTGCCTGAGTTCCCCAAAAGTGAGATCATCGGGCGCGTCCTCGAGCCCGGTATTGACCTGCGCAACCGCCCGACCAACGATACCTCTGTAAATTCGTCTATTGCCAAACTGGACGCCGATACCCTCATGGAATGGAATCGGGAGGTTATCGGCAACGTGGTTGGCGGATTGGCGAACCAGCGCTATGTGGAGACGCCACAGGGCTATATTTATTCTGGTGTGCTGCAGCCAACGCGCAACCTTCCCAACACGCCTATTGCACAAATGCCTGCCGGTCAAAACGGCTTTTGGGCCGAAGTGACCGTGCCATACGTCAACCTGGCGCATGAAGGCGCTGTCGCTTCTCCCTGGTTGCAGGATCACATCACCTACAATTTTCCGCCGCGCCTGTATTATGGCCAGGTCGTCTGGATGGACCAGGTCCGGACAACGAATGGCTTCCCCGAATACCGCTGGAATGAGGAGGTCAACGGTCATGGCTATGGCTACGGCGCTTACGGCGAGTTCTACTGGGCAGATGGCGCCGCCTTCAAGGTACTGACCGAGGACGATGTCGCGCCGATCGATCCGGACGTGGATCCCAATGAAAAGAAGATCGACGTCAGCCTGGATTATCAAACCCTCTCCTGCTATGAAGGCAACACGGAAGTCTATTTCTGTCGCATCTCGAGCGGGCTGGCATACGATCCCTCCACCGGGCAGGTCAGCGAGAAGCTGGCCACGCCGGTGGGCAACCTGCTCACGCACTGGAAGATCGTCTCGCTGAACATGACGGCCGGCACGTTCCAGTCGGGCTATTCCACGCCTGCCGTGCCCTGGAATACGATGATCAGCGGCGATGGCATTGCGATCCATGGCGCCTTCTGGCATAACGCTTTTGGCGAGAGGCGCTCGCACGGCTGCATCAATGTCACGCCACAGGATGCAAAATGGATCTTCCGCTGGACGACGCCTTATGTCTCGCTCGCGCAAAGCGAGATGCGCGTCTCCCTGCCGGATCACGGCACGATCGTCGTGAGCACGGAAACGAAATTCTAGAAGGAGTTTTATGGAAATTGCACAGGTAACCGTTGGGCTTGCGTTCCTGGCTGGACTGGCTTCGTTCCTTTCACCGTGCGTGTTCTCCCTGATCCCGGCCTATATCGGTTATCTGGGCGGGCGTGCCGTGGGTGGCGAATCAACCGATCGGAATCGCTTCATCACCTTTACTCACGGACTCGCCTTCGTCCTGGGTTTTAGCGCGGTGTTCATCACGCTCGGCGTGGCCTCTTCGGCCTTCGGACGGTTACTCTTCGACTTGCGCTTCGTCCTTTCCAAAGTCGGCGGGATCGTGGTGATCATCTTCGGGCTGCACATGCTTGGTGTGTTTCGCATCTCGTTCCTGGAATACGATACGCGCGTGCAGACGATGCCCGATCGCCGCTGGGGTTATCTCTCTTCTGCCTTGATGGGCGTGTTCTTTTCCGCCGGCTGGGCGCCCTGCGTGGGACCTGTGCTGGGCGCGATCCTCACGCTCGCCCTGAACGGCGGCTCGATCTCCACGGGCGTGTCGCTGCTTTCGGCCTACTCAGCGGGATTGGCGATTCCGTTCCTGATCGCTGCTCTGGGTGTCGGCTGGGTCTCGCTTGCCCTGCGCAAGTATGGCAAAGCTCTGCATTATCTGGAGAAAGCAATGGGCGTGGTCCTGATCATCCTCGGTATTATGCTCTTTGCAGGGATTTTCGAGCGCATCGCCCAGGCTGGCCAGTTCTTCTGGATCGACTTTGGCTTATAGTCTCCTTGGGGTCTCGTAATGCTTACTGTTACCCTCTACACGCGCAAAGACTGTCACTTATGTGAACAGGCAAAGGCGGATCTCCATTCGCTACAAGAGCAGTACCCCCACCGTTTGATCGAGATCGATATCGACAGCGACCCGGCGCTGCAAAAAAAATACTTGCTGGAAATCCCTGTCGTCGAGGTGGGACCCTATGCTCTCAAAGCGCCGTTTGACCGGCAAAAACTGAGGATGACCCTCGGCGCTGCTGGCGACCGGCGCGGCCAGCTCGACAAGCTGGGGCGCGAGGATCACGTCGATCGGATCCGGCGGGGCCAGAGCATCAGCAGCGGCGACCGCATGATGCACTGGATCTCCCGGCATTATCTCGCCGTAGTGAATGTTTTCATCCTGCTGTACTTCGGATTGCCAATCCTGGCGCCGGTCTTGATGAAAGCCGGCGCGACCCTGCCAGCCAATATCATCTACACCATGTACAAGCCGCTCTGTCACCAGTTCGGCTTTCGCTCCTTCTTCCTGTTTGGCGAGCAGCCCTATTATCCGTTGAAGGAAGCGGGCATTCCGGGGGTTAAGACGTTCGAGCAGATCACTGGCTTTACCGACCTCCACAATCCGGCAGCCATTTCCCGTTTCCAGGCGCGCCAGTTCACCGGCAACGAGACGGTTGGCTACAAACTGGCATTGTGTGAGCGCGATATGGCGATCTACGGTGCGATCTTCCTATTCGGGGTTCTCTATGCCGTTACCGGCCGCCGCTTCAAGCCCTTGCCGTGGATGCTGTGGATCTTGCTCGGTATGTTGCCTATCGGGCTCGACGGCTTTTCCCAGCTCTTCAGCCAGATCGAGTGGCCCTGGCTGCAAGCGCTGCTGCCGTACCGCGAAAGCACTCCTCTACTGCGCGTGCTCACGGGTGCTCTTTTCGGTTTCACCACGGCCTGGTTTGCCTACCCCTACATGGAGGAATCCATGGCGGAGACGCGCCAGTTCTTTATCAAGAAGTTCGAAACGATCAGGCAGAAGAATGTATCCCCTGCCTCCTGAGCAGAAGCTCACTTTCGCATCTTAACGGTGATTTCCCATGGCATTTATTCAGCATAACGGAATTCGTTATTATCAATTCGATACTCTCCAGACCCGGCATGCCCTGTTCACGCGCCACGGCGGCGTCAGCCCGGACCCCTGGGGCTCGCTCAACGTGGGCGGGACCGTCGGGGATGACCTGGGCCGCGTCCGAGAAAATCGCCTGCTGTCCTTCCATGCTATGGGCCGCGAGCCAGAGACCATGTTCGACGTCTGGCAGGTGCACAGCGCGGACGTGGTCTGTGCGGATGCGCCGCGCCCGTTGGAGGAGTCCTACCGTCAGGCGGATATTATTCTGACCGACAAGCCGAATGTGACCCTCTTTATGCGTTTCGCCGATTGCGTCCCCATCCTGTTGCATGACCCACGCAACGGGGTGATCGCCATTGCCCATGCGGGCTGGATGGGCACGCTGCGAGATGTCGCAACTGCCACGGTCGAGGCGATGAAGAAGAACTACGGCTCGAAGCCCGCCGATCTCCTTGCGGGAATCGGACCCTCGATCGGGCCCGACCATTATGAGATCGGCGCGGACGTGATCCTGCAGGTCATGCAGAAGCACGGAGACGAGTCGGAGCTGTTCCTCAAATCCCATCATGGCAAGATCCATTTTAATCTTTGGGAAGCCAACCGCCTGGCGCTCGAGCGGGCGGGGGTGGGGCAGATCGAGATCGCTGGCATCTGCACCGCCTGCCACACGGAGGACTGGTTCTCGCACCGCGCCGAAAAAGGCCGCACCGGTCGCTTCGGGGCACTCATATCATTACAGTAGGTCACGCCAAAGGCGTGGCGGGCAGCAAATGAGAGCGGGCGATTATAATACCCGCATGCCTGGTCTCGTCGCTTCCATTCGCGAAAAATACCAATACACCCTCGATCAGATCGCCAGCGCGGCGCGCAAAGTCGGTCGCCTGCCTGAAGAGATCCGCCTGGTGGTTGTGACGAAATCCCAACCCCTGGACGTCGTGCAGGCAGCCATCGACGCCGGTGTGCGTATCCTCGGCGAGAACTACCCGGAAGAGGCTGTGACGAAAATTCAATCTCTCGCCTCACAAACTGGTGTAGAATGGCACATGATCGGACACGTGCAGAGCCGCAAGGCGCGGCTTGTGGCTGATCATTTTGCACTTTTACATTCCCTCGATAGTTTGAAGCTGGCACAACGCCTGAACCGTTTTGCTGCAGAGCGAGAGCGTGTCTTGCCGGCCCTGCTTGAGTTCAATGTTGGCGGCGAGGAGAGCAAGGCTGGCTGGGATGCCTCGGACCAATCCCGGTGGAATGTATTTCTGCCGGAGATCGCCGAGCTGATCGAGCTGCCCAATCTGCGTGTGCACGGGCTCATGACCATGCCTCCCCTCGAAACGAATCCCGAGGACGCCCGGCGCTTCTTTCAGCGCTTGCGGTGGTTACGTGACTACCTGGCAGCGCAATTCCCTGGCGTAGACTGGCGAGAGCTTTCGATGGGGACGAGTGCAGACTACACGGTCGCGGTGGAGGAGGGCGCGACCCTGGTCCGAGTGGGAACCGCCATCGTCGGTGCACGCACAAACAAACCTAACAATCGACACATCGGAGCGTGAGACTTCATGAATATCCTGATCCTCTTTCTCAATGCCATTTTTCAATTGTTGTTCTGGTTGGTCATTATCGCGGTCCTGCTGTCCTATTTCATGGACCCCTATCATCCCATTCGACGCGCCGTAGATAGCGTGGTCGAGCCCATGCTGGCGCCGATCCGGCGGGTGGTGCCGCTGGTCGGGATGCTCGATTTCAGCCCGTTTATTTTGCTGCTCCTGATTCAGCTCGTGCGCAATATTCTGATTCGTATCCTGATTGCCCTGTGAGGTGAAGCATGACCGATCGCAAATTCAACCTGCACGATGGCAAACGAGGATCCGCCCTGGCGGTGCGCGTGACGCCACGCGCCAGCCGGAATGAGATCGTGGAGTTGCTCGACGATGGGACGATCAAGGTGCGCATCGCCGCCCCGCCTTCGGACAATGAAGCCAACGAGGCCTTGATCGGCTTCCTCTCGGAGGTACTCGGCGTGCCCAGGTCCCGCCTGGATATCGTCGCCGGGCTCACGGGACGCGACAAGCTGGTCTCGATCATCGATATGGACGCCGAGACCGCCCACCAGCGCATCCTGGCGCACGTGGGGTAGAACTCTTCCCCTCAATCGTAAAAGGCAGGCATCCTGGCGATGCCTGCCTTTATTTATATCGATCCATGCGCAGTCTCGACTATGCCGTCGGGCTATACAGACTCCGGTACGTGCTGAAGATCTCGTAGATCGCCCGGATGTAATTGCGCGTCTCTTCGAACCGCACCACTTCCAGCAATAGATCGGGGTCATCGCCCGAGAGCTCTTTCCAGGCGAGAGCGTTCCCGGGACCGGCGTTGTAGGCGGCGAGACCGCCGTACCAGTTCCCGCCCAGCAGGTCGCGGTTCTTGGCGAGGTAATACGCGCCGAACCGCACACTGACGATCGGGCGATACAAATCATCAGAAGTAAATGCGGGAGGCCAGGAGAGCTCGCTGGCAATTTGCTCGCCTGTCGCAGGGACCACTTGCATCAAGCCATGCGCGCCCGCCGTCGAGCGGACGAACCCCTCGAACAGGCTCTCCTGCCGGATCACACTGAACATGAAGAGCGGGTCGAGTCCGTAGCGCTGGGCCTCGGCAATGATCAGGTCATGGTAATACAGCCCGTAGCGCAGGTGATTGAAATACGCCGGCGCGGTCAGCGAGGCAAACTGATCATCCAGACCGGCAAGGTGGAGCACCTCCCTCGCCGCAAAGATCGCCGAGCGGTACAGGCCGATCTCAAGCAGATGGTTGGCGAGCCGGAAGCTGAGGATCGCGTCTGTGGAGACTGACTCGCGTAGCGACTCGAACTCCAGCCGCGCTTCGTCGTACAAGCCCAGCTCCCAGAGCTCGGTGCCGCGCACAAAACGCGGGTCCTGTGCCAGCTCGCCGGGACCCGTCAGATCGGTCTCCGGAGGCAAGCCAAAGGTGACGCGTACCCAGGCCTCGGCCTCCTGCCTTTCCTTGACGAGATCCGGGTTTAGATTGGTGGAAGGCGGTGTTTCGAACGGCGCCCGACCCAGCAGAAGGTCGCGGGCGCGCACGCCATAGTAACCCGCCGGGTCCGCTGCCTGTCCCTGCTGCCAGGACGATTCTGCGCCCGCGCCATCGCCCAGTTGCTTCTGGGTCTTGCCGATCCACAGGTAGGCGCGGGCTTTGTCCTCTGCCTGGGTAGATAGCAGCAGGCTGCGCTGGAAGCTCGTCAGTGCCCCCTGCTGGTCTCCGAGACGAACCCGGCTGATCCCTGCCAGGAATAACGCCAGGGGGACATGCTCGCTGGTGGAATACTCGTCCGCAATCCGCTCCCAGGTCCCGGCCGCCTCAGCAAGATTGCCGGCACGCTCGGTGACCCGTGCCGCATCCATCAGAAAATCGGGCGCATCGGGCGAAGCAGGGTACGTCGCGACAAAATCGAGGAAGGTCTGGATGCCGGCTTCGTAGTCGCCCTGCACAGCCCATTCGAGAAAGCCTTTTTCTTCCCAGGCGTCGACCACGCGAGGGTGCTCGGGCGTTGCCTTGACGAAGGTATCGAGCTCCTCGATCGCCTCGTCTGTGCGCTGTAGCTCGCGCAACGTGAGCGCGCGGTAATAGTGGGGTGTGCCATCGTTGATCGGGTTCGCCCCGATATAGCGGTCAAAGGCAACCAGCGCCACGTCATATTGCCCGGCGTAATAATCCACGAGAGCGCGATCCAGGTCATCCACCTCCACCCCGGCATCCACTAACGTTACAAGAGAGAGATACGCATAATAGGAAAGCGGATAATTCTCCACCGCGTGGCGATAGCGTGTCTGTGCCTCCTCCACGTGACCAAGCTCCATGTGGGCATTGCCGGCATAGTAGTCCATCTGGGCTTTGAGGTAATCATTCGTCGAGGTGGCGAAGATCTGGTCGTACAGAGTCAAGGCGCCGGCATAATCGCCGAACTTTGCCCTGGTTTCGGCGATCTTGATCTGCAGATCCTGGCCATCGTCCAGGCGGGGGGAAGTGAGCGCCGCGTTGTAGGCGTTCTGCGCTCCGGTGTAGTCTCCCGCTGCATCCAGCGCATCGCCGCGGAAGTCCTGGACGTAGCCGTCGAGCACACCTGGCACGCGCGTGAGATATTCGTTGTAAGCCTGGGCTGCCTGCTGGTGCTGCTCCAGTCCTTCATAGGCTCGACCCATCAGGAAGTGGGCGCGCGCCGCGTACGTGGAATCGGGATAGGTATTGATCAGCCCGGTCAGGGCGTTGAGCGCTTCCTGGTAGCGTTCATCGGCAAGCTCGGTCTTGCCCATGCCCCAGAGAGCCGCGGCTTTGATGGCGTCTTCGGTCGTTTCGTTGAAGGCTGCCATATACTGCTCTCGCGCCATGTCGTAGTCGCCAAAGAACAGCGCCCGGTCGCCCGTATCGATCCGCACAACCGGCTCGCTCGTCGGGGGCGGTGTTGACGTGGGTAACGGAGAATCTGTGGGAGGAGTGCCCTGCGTATTCGTGGCAACCGCGGTGGGAAGGGGCAAAGGTACGGGGAGCGGAACGGGGAGTCCCTGGCAGGCAGTGACGACCAGGCTGAGACACAGCCAGGCCAGCTTTTTCGTTGAAATCATACGAACCTTATAATGGATGAAATCGGGCGTGTCAACGCGTGAATTTATCTGATTCTCAGGAAATCACTTCCACGCTCATGCCCAGCCGGATGCTGCCCTCGCCTAAGGGGATGACATTCTGCCCGAAGACGGCGCCGAGCCTGTGTTTGCGGTATTTTCCGAGTGTTTTGAGCGGTTCCTTGCTCCGTTCGAGTGTTTCTTTGTCTAGGGTGGTCACCTCGCAGCGGGCGCACGGCTTGACTACTGCTAACTCAACGTCCCCGATCCGGATTCTGTTCCAGGTGTCCTCGGCATACGGCTCGCACCCTCCGACCACGAGGTTCGGGCGGAACCGGTTCATCGGCAGCGGCGTCTCGAGGCGCGAATTCAGGTCCTGCAGGCTCGCCTCGGAGATCAGCAGGATTGGATAGCCGTCGGCGAACCCCGTGTGATCGTCCGGGCTGACGGCGTACTGCTCGTTGACAAAGCGTTTGTACCGCTCCGCTAAATGGACAAGCCTCACGCTCTCGCCGAGCCAGCCGGAAAACCAATCCGCGGCTTCCTCGCCCTGGTCGATGGCATGCACGCCCTTGCTCTTCCAGATATCCACGCGCCAGGGCGTGCCGCCGGTCTGCAGCCCCAGATGGATGGAATCGTAACCCGGCGCCGAGAGCTCCACGGTGCCATTCTGGCGCCGCGCCGTCACGAGTGCCAGCCTCGGGTGCTCGCGCTGGGTGAGAAACTGACCTTCCGGGGTCACAACCATCATGCGACGGTCGTGCTCTAATCCCATCCGCTCTACGCAGGATTCGTTTACTTCTACGCCGCGGCAGGCTTTGATGGGATAGTAGATCAAATTCGATACAGTAATCATTGGAGTGTTTCGTATACGATCTTCGAAATCGTCGCCATGCAAGCATGGGCTTCTCTTTCTTCGTGTTCGGCAAAGCCGCGGGTCAGGATGGAAATGGCATACGGCTTGTGCTTGTCGGGGTAGACAATGCCCGTGTCGTGAAAGACATTCCCGGTCCAGCCGGTCTTGTGGGCAACCTTCGCGGACGTGGGCAGCAACGCCGGGATGCTCTCGTTGAACTCTTGTCCCAGAAGGATTTCGATCATTCTGGCCGAGGCCCGTTCGGACACAACTTTGCCTTCCGCGATCAACTTCATGGTTTCTGTGAGCCCGCGGGCCGTGGCGCTGTTATTCATGCCGAGGCGGAACGCGACATTGTCTTCAATGCCGCGGATGACGCTCACTCCCGGGATGCCGAGCGCCCGGATAAAATCATCGACGCATCTTGTGCCCACCTTATCAAGCAGGATATTGGTGGCAAGATTGCTGCTGCGCACGATCATCAGGCGCATGAGCTCAGCGATCGATTCGCTCTCCCCGATCCGTGCGTAAAGGGTCTGCTCGGCGTCGTCGAACTGCTGGAGTGCGAAATTGCTTCCATCGACAATGCTCGAAAACGCGTTCGTAACTGGAATCCGGTCTTCGAGGCCGAACAACCCCTCTTCCGCCTGGTGAAAGACCTCCGTCATCACATGGACTTTGATGGTGCTGGCGGGATGAAACGCTTCATCCGGGTGGACGAGAATTTGCCTCCCTCTCTCGAAATCGCAAGCAGCGACCGCGATGGTCTTATTCTTCTGTTCTGCGAGAAATGTATCCAGGTCCATCACGAGCGCAATTGTATCAAATGCCCTCGATCATCACTATGTTCGACTCGGCGGTGTCATGCCAGGTCTTCCGCCCGCACCCGGCTGTCAAACTGCAGGATGACCAGTCGCCTTCCAGGATCTCTGTCTTGCCGCCGCGGGCGATGTATTTGCCGCCAGAGAGCGTCACTGTGGATTCGGCAAGTCTCTTGTATTCCTCGTCGCGCACGGGGTCGGTCAT
>DAITPI010000107.1:0-10954 GCA_036833655.1 Anaerolineales bacterium
CGCTACCATCCCGGCGATGGCAGGCGACGATGTGCTGTTCCGCTACGTCAATGCGGGCCTCACCAGTCATTTCATGGCAGTTCTGGGGTTCTCGCAGCGGATCGTGGCGGAGGACGGCAGGCCCTACTCGTATGCCCATACTGTTTCCTCTGAGTCGATTGCGCCCGGAGCCACGCTGGATGCCATTGGCACTGTCCCGGCCTCTGCGTCGGACGGCAGCAAGTTTGCCGTATACGATTCCAACCTGATGCTCCGCAATAACACCGGGACGGGCTCCTTCGACGGCTTCGGTGGCATGATCACCTTTGTGACCGTCGGCGTTGCTCCCATCCTGACCCTGGATACCACCGGTCCGGCAACCAGCAACGTGGGTCTCCCTGCAAACGCGGTCAACGGCTCTACGGACGTCAGCCTGACTGCCACGATCACCGATCTGGGGGTGCCGAATTCCAATGTCACGGCAGCGGAGTACTTCGTCGACACCACCGGCGCCAACGGCACGGGCACCGCGATGAGCGGAAGCTTTGGGTCGCCCGGTCCTATCGCCGTCAGCGCCACGATCCCGGGGGTGACCATTGCAGGCCTCTCCTCCGGCAACCACACCGTTTATGTCCATGGATTGGACTCCGCCGGGAACTGGGGACCGTTCACCCTGAACATCCTCCGGGTCGACAAAGATGCGCCGAACACGACCAACCCCAGCCTGTCACCCAACCCCGCCAACGGGAGCGTGAATGTAAGCCTGACTGCTACGGGCAACGACAGCACGACGGGCAACAGCAACGTCAGCGCCGCGGAATACTGGATCGACACAGGCCTGCACGTTCCCATGACTGTGCTCGTTTCCTCGCCAACGGCGGGCCTGACCGCAACCATCCCGGCCGCAAGTATCTTTGCTCTGACGCAGGGACCACATACTGTTTCCATCCGCAGCATGGATTCCGTGAACACCGGAGTATGGGGACCAGCTGCCACGATTACATTGAATGTCGATAAGACTGGACCTTCTGCCAGTAACGTGAGCGCGACCCCTAATCCCAACAACGGCGCATACCCTGTAAATTCGTCGACTCAGGCTGTGCGGGTCAGCGCTGACTTCAGCGATGCTGCGACCGGAAATGCGAATGTCGTTGCAGCCGAAGGCTTCATCGATTCACCTGGAGCGAATGGCACGGGCTTTGCCTTCATTGCCAATGACGGTGTCTTCAACAGCCCAGCCGAGTCCGGGTTTGCGGATGTCCCACTGGTCGTCATCAATGCTCTCAGTGCAGGCAACCACACGATCTCTGTCCATGGCAAGGACTCGGCAGGCAATTGGGGCGCGATGGGTACGGTCACGCTGGTCATCGACAAGACACCGCCCACGGTCCTGAGCATCACCCGGGTCGATCCCAGCCCCACGAGCGCTGCCAGCGTGAACTTCCTTGTCACGTTCTCCGAAGCGGTGACCGGGGTCAGTAGCAGCAACTTCAGCCTCGTCCAGGGCGGCGGATTGACCGGAGCATCCATTACTCTGGTCAGCGGCACCGGCGCGACGCGCACCGTCACGGCCACAACCGGCTCCGGCGGAGGCACTCTGGGTCTCAACCTCACGTCCGCGACGGGAATCAAGGATATCGCCGGGAACGCGCTGCCGTCCACAGGCTTGCCATTCGTGGGCCAGGTGTATACGCTCGTCACGCCCCCGCTCTATTTCTCGACGGCTGGAGGGACCAATCCTCCGGGTGTGAGCGGTACAGCCGACGATGCCGATATTTACCTGTGGGATGGATCTGCCTTCAGCCGGTCGATCGATGTGACTGCCATCACGAATCCCTTACCGGGTGGCGCCAACGTGGATGGCTTCGACCGGGTCAGCGCCACGCAGTTCTATATGTCCTTCAATGGCTCGGTCACGATCTCGCTGCCGGGTCCGGATCTTACCGTGCAGGATGAGGATGTGGTGTTCTACAATGCCGGCACCTGGTCGGTCTATTTCGACGGCACACCGGCTGCACGAAACCTCAGCGGCTCAGATGTGGATGCCATTAGCATCGTCGGAGGCGTTCTGTATTTCTCGCTGGACGATGGCGATATTCCCGGCGGTGTGGTTGGCGCCGGCGACGATGCCGACATCTACTCCTGGAATGGCGCATCCTTTGCCCGGGTGTTCGATGCCTCAGCCCTGGGCTGGTCGGGCAATAACGTGGACGGCCTCGTCTATGTTGACTCCAGCCACCTCTATCTCTCCTACAGCCCTGATACGACCACCGTGCCCGTGCTGGGAACGGTCCAGGATGAGGATGTGGTCTACTACAACGCTGGCGTCTGGTCCGTCTACTTCGACGGCACAGGCAAGGGTTTGACCAGCGCCAACCTGGATGTAGATGCCTTCGATCTGCCATAAGCAGAGGCAAAACAACAGGGCAGGAGGCTCAATCCCATTGAGCCTCCTGCCTCCACTCACCGGAGTTTACAGAGGAATCATCTCAGCATGCACAATACGAGAGCTCGTCTCGGATTTTTTGTCAGCCCCTTTCCAAACCGGGCGTCGATTTTTTTCCTCGTCGCATTGGTCCTGATCTCCGCCGCTGCGTACGCGGTTCGCTTTCGTCAAGCCTCTCCGGGAGGCGCGCTTCCGGCGGGAACGGTCGCCATTTCGCAGGCTGCGCTGGAGGAACACTATGGCTTGCGCGTGAGCCTGATCGCGGTCACCGCCGTGGGAGGCTTCGTGGATGTCCGCTTGAAAATCCTCGATGGGGAAAAAGCCCGGCTCCTGCTCGAGGATTCGGGCAACTTCCCCTCCCTGCGGGCGGAGGACAATTCCGCTCTGAATGTGCCGGAGGAGTCCAAAAAGGAGGAGATCCGCTTCGAAGATAACAGTAGTCTGTTCCTGATGTTCCCGAATGCCGGGAATGCGATCCAACCGGGGACTCAGGTAAAGATACTCTTCGGTGACCTGGTGCTGGAACCTGTAGAAGCGCAATAGGAGCAGTGTTCATCATGAAAATAAATGGCCTTTTGCGACGGACCCTTATTCTTTATCTTTCCTTATTCATTCTTTCAGCATGTGCGGGGAAACCATCCTTTCATGGCGAGCTCGTAAAGCCACCGGTCCCCGCGCACGAAATTGACCTGCCTGACCAGAGTGGCGATCTCTTTCGTATCGAAGATTTCAAAGGCAAGGTGGTGCTGGTCTTTTTTGGCTTCACCAACTGTCCGGATGAGTGCCCGCTGACTGCGGCCCACTTGAAGCAGGCGCTTGAGTTACTGGGCGACCGTGCCCGACAGGTGCAGGTGGTCATGGTGAGCACCGATCCGGTCCGCGATACGCCGCAGGCCATCGGAGAATTCCTGGATAAGTTTCACCCCGGCTTTGTTGGAATTCCGGGGACGGTGGAGAGCCTCTCGAGGGTCTGGGAGGACTACGGCGTGGTTGTGCTGCACGGGGGCGAAACCCACTCCAGCTTCATTTATGTTGTGGACCGCACCGGAGATCTCCGTCTGACGTTTACCTCGGAGACCGGCCCAGAGGATATTGCGGCCGATCTGGATCTTCTCCTCGCAGAGGAGTGATGGTAGCACACGGAACAAGCTTATGAAATCGAGGCTCCTGCACTGGTTTGCCATCCTATTGATCCTTGAAACAGGCTTACTTCACATCATGACAGCCCAGGCTGAATATGAGGAAGCCGCGTACATGGGTTATCTGTTTGCTGCGAATTTCTTCGGCTCGCTGATCGCTGCCATGGGGATTTCCCGCCGGCAGCAAGGGGGCTGGATCATCGGATCTGTCATCGCTCTTCTCTCCATCGCCGGATATATCTGGAGCAGGACGCTGGGCATGCCGGGCATGCAAGTGGAGGAATGGATCTCCCCGTACGGCATCCTGGCGATGTCTGTGGAGGGTATTTTCCTCCTCCTCTTGCTCTTCCGCCCGTGGAGGCTCTCTGCGGCGGACGCCCTGGCTTCTTCAGCCCCGCGCTTACGAGCCGTGTTGCCGGTCGTGGGCGTGCTGCTGCTGGCATCCACCAGTGCCTTCGCCTACCGCTGGGATGCGGCCCGGATGTGGGAATATGGTCATCACGTCGGATCGCTTGACCAGGTCTGCAATACGCCCACCATATCGTTCGCGGAACTGGAAGAGCGCTACGGCGTGCGAGTCTCGCTGGTCGCTGTCTCCATGATGAACAGCATTGTCGACGTTCGCCTGCGGGTCATCGACCCGGAGAAGGCGTCTGCCCTGTTGAAGAACCAGGCAGCCCTGCTCGTGGACCAGCAGGCTCTGATCCTGGCGCCACACCAGCACCAGCACGGCGCGATCAAGCGCAACAAGATCCACTTCCTGTTCTTCCCCACCCAGAACAATACGATTCACATCGGTTCCCAGGTCAGCCTCGTTTTCGGCGCGGTGCGCCTGGAAACGGTCACCGTCAAATAATGCCATGGCGATCATGCGATTCAAAATCCTCCTGTACGGCGGACTGATCCTCTGCCTCCTGTTCTCCTTTCTCGGAGGCTGGCAACCCGCGCGTGCCAGCACCGCGATCTGGCAAACGCTCGATTCGCCTGCCAACAAAGTTGACACAGCCCTGCGGGTGTCTCTTTCGAATCTGCAAGCTGGTGACACGATTACAGTCATCGTGACCCTGCGACCACGCGCCAATCTCTCCCGGGTGAGTGGCCGTACTCGAACCGAGCGCCAGAAAGCGGTGATCCGGGCGCTTCAGGCTACTGCCAATGCGACGCAGGGCGGGGTACGTGCGCTTCTGCAGGCGCGCCTCGATGAGGGACGGGTACAGAGATTTTCCTCGTTCTGGGTCATCAACGGTTTCTCCGTCACAGCGACCGCGGATGTCATTAACGAGCTTGCGCAGGAGCCCAGTGTACAAGCCATTGTCCCCGACGATGTCGATATCGTTCCTGCGTATGGGCCACCGGAAGTGAATGTCACGAACACGAATGCACCTGCCCTCTGGGACCTGGGATACATGGGACAGGGCATCGTGGTTGCCAACCTGGATACGGGTGTGGACGTCACTCACCCGGAGCTGGCAGCGCGCTGGCGGGCGGGCTCCAATAGCTGGCTTGACCCCTACGGCGAGCATCCCACAACGCCGACGGACCTGAACGGCCACGGCACGTGGACCATGGGCGCGATGGTTGGCGGCGATGCGGGCGGCACCAGCATCGGCGTGGCGCCCGGCTCTCGATGGATCGCCGTCAAGATCTTTAATGATGCCGGGTTGTCCACCGCCACCGCAGTCCACCAGGGATTTCAATGGCTGCTCGATCCAGATGGGAATCCGAATACGGCGGACGCCCCAGATGTAGTCAACAATTCATGGACGTTCTCCACCTCCGGATGCAATCTCGATTTCGAGCCTGACCTGCAGGCGCTGCGCGCCGAGGGCATCCTGCCCGTCTTTGCAGCTGGCAATTACGGTCCCTACGGCAGCAGCAGCCGGAGCCCCGCGAACAACCCCTCTGCGTTCCCGGTTGGAAATCTGAACGATAACAACCTCATCTACAGCACCAGCAGTCGTGGTCCGTCCTCGTGCGCAGGCTGGAGTGGACCTTACCCGAAGATCGTCGCGCCCGGTGTTACCATCCACACGACCGATCTATATGGCGGATACTATGACCCGACCGGCACGTCACTGGCGGCGCCTCATGTCGCCGCCGGGCTTGCGCTCCTCTTGTCCGCACACCCCGAACTCAGCGCGGCAGAACAGGAAAGCGCATTGATCGCTTCCGCCATCGATCTTGGTCCGACCGTTGGACCGGACGATACCTATGGCTATGGCCGGCTCGACCTGCTGGCTGCATTCAACATGCTGGGCGCCCCTGTGCCGCCCACATCCACGCCTGCCGCCTCTACACCGACGGATACTTCCCTGCCTGCCACTGCTACGCCAACTGCAATGCCTGCCTTTACTGCCACCCCGTCACCACTGCCGACGGACACCCCTACAAACACCGCAACTCCGACCGACACACCGACCTTCACGCCAACCCATACAGCCACCGCTACACCGACATCTACTCCAACCTCCACACCCACTCAGACCGCGACTCCCACGGCAACCCCCTCCTATTCGCACAATCCGCTCTATCTGTCCCTGGCGAATAACCAGGCGATCGGGGGCATCTCCTCCGCCGATGAAGACATTCTGAAATTCGATGGACAGAACTGGAGCCTGTTCTTTGACGGCTCGGACGTGGGTGTGGCGAGCGCCGATCTTTTTGCCTTCACGTTCCTGGATGCGGATTCTCTCCTGCTGGCATTCAACACTACCGTTACTGTCAACGGAATTTCCGCGGCGCCTCAGGATGTGCTGAGGTTCGATGCCACTTCCCTGGGCAATACCACAGCGGGGACATTCAGTCTGTACTTCGATGGAAGCGACGTGGGCTTTGATACGACCAGTGAGAACATCGATTCGCTGTCCCTGCTCATCGATGGGCGGCTTTTGCTCTCGACCACGGGCAACCCGTCGGTCCCGGGACTCACCACCGGCCGGGATGAAGATGTGCTCGCCTTCACACCGGCAAGCCTGGGTGACGTCACCGGCGGTAGCTGGTCGTTGTACTTCGACGGATCGGATGTCGGCTTGGGCGAAACCAGTGACGAAGACCTGGACGCGCTGGACGTTACTGCCAATGGAAATATCTACCTGTCCACACTTGGTACTTTCTCGGTCACCGGGCTTGTAGGGGCAGACGAGGATGTATTCCTGTGTGTGCCAGGATCCCTCGGAAATGTAACAGCCTGCAATTATTCTCCAGCGCTATACTTCGATGGCAGCACATGGGCTCTGGACGCCAATGACGTGGATGCCATCAGTATCCTTGCCCCGGGTCCTCCGCCCGCGGCGGCTCCTGCGAACACAGCCGCTGCCCTGCCCACGACGATTAGCACCGCCACTCCGATATCCAGCCTCGCTCCAACAGTTACGGTGACGCCATCACAGATATCCACCGGGACACAAACGGCTGGCACAGCGAGCTTCACGCCCAGCGCGGATGCGTATGTGCACCAGGACAATCCGACCAGCAACTACGGCACCCTGACCGTGCTGCGGGCGGATAACTCTCCGATTGTGGACACCTATCTACGTTTCACTGTTCAAGGTCTGAGCGGTACCGTGACTCGCGCCACGCTGCGCGTTTTTGCAAATAGTGGAACGAGCTACGGGTGTACGGTCCACGGGGTGAGCGACAACACCTGGACCGAATCGACGATCACCTATAACACAGCCCCAGCTGTTGGGCCGATCCTGGCTCCTTCGGGAAAAATTGCGGCGGGCACGTGGATCAGCCTGGATGTTACCTCGTTCGTCACAGGGAATGGTACCTACAACCTGGCGCTCGTTGGCGCAAGCAGTACGGCGATCAGTTTTGCCAGCCGCGAGTCCGGTGCAACGGCGCCGCAACTGATCATTGAAACCCTGCCCTGAAGAGGGCAGGTCAGGATATGCAAGCGACAAGACAGGTGGACGCGACGCAAAGTAAGCGGAAGACGCATAGCACCCGCCTGCTTTTAGATTCGGTGTATGTGATCTCGTTTTGTTGAAAATCGTAGTGGCGACTTCAGTCGCCACTTCTGGAGAGCCAACGGCGGAAGCCGTTACTGCAAATGAGGAGCAGGGATATCCCTTACTGAGCGGATACGCCTCTTGTCCTATAGTACGAAGACGCCCTGGTCACCGACGTTCCGCCTGCGCCCCTTTCCAGTCGACATATTCTTGAGCCAGGAATTGAATGAACAAGAAGATGCCGATCACCGTCAACAGGCACCAGATGACGCTGAATATACCCACCGAGTAAGATCGACCAAACATAATCAAAGGGTGAATCTCGAACCATGTCCGGTACCACCAGCCTGGAAACCAGTGCGGGTCGCCGTACCAGGGATAGAGCAACAGATTGGTATCGTGCGATATGAGATCAAAACCGACATGGGAAAGAATCCCTACGAATACGGAGAAACTCCACAGAGCGAGTCTCGTGCGCCAGAAAGCAACCGTATTGCTCCCGCCAACCGGAGCGCGGTTGGACGCCGTTCTCGCCCAAGATGCTTGTAAACGCCTCACAACGATGGCAATGAACCAGGTGAGGAGCAGACCACCGGCGATATCAAGGGTGAAGATCCCAATCAGCGCGTGGCCATACCACTGCTTGAAATATCCGTTAATGGACAGACCCAGGACAGTGTCGGTGATATCGGGCATGGCAGCGCCTACCGACAAGGCAAGTGCGTCAAAGGAATGGGGCCACCTGCGCAGTACAGGCAAGATCAGACCCTGGTGAGCAGGGAAAGTCATTGGCATCTACGTTCTCCCTATTGTAGAGCGGAGGTCAGCCGTGCCAGGTTGTCGAAGAACCTGGTGAAGAGCGGGCGCCTCTGCCACTCCTCCAGATACAGGGGGCGGGAACAGCGCAGGTACTCTGTCTCGACCTTCCGCAGATCGGCAACGACCCGGGTGTCATAACAAACCAGTGTCACTTCCAGGTTAAGCTGGAAGGAGCGGATATCCATGTTGCTCGAGCCGATCACGGCAATATCGTCATCGATGCTAATCGACTTCGAGTGCAGGATCACGGGCGCCTGGTAACGGTAAATGTGCACGCCCGCTTTTAACATCTCCTCATAATAGGAGCCCTGGGCATGATACACCAGGATTTGATCTCCAATCTCCGAGACGATCAGGGTCACTTCTACCCCGCGCTGGGCTGCAGAGATTAACGCGAGCAGAAGGGTTTCCTCCGGCACGACGTAGGGATTGGCGATGGTAATACGCCGCTGTGCCGCATGGAACAACGCCACAAATAACATCAAGTTGTTATTGAGCTCGAAACCCGGCCCGCTTGGCAACACCTGGCAGAGTGCGTCGCCTGGCACGGGACTGCGCACGCGCATCTCGGGTGCGGTACTGGCATCGAGCAGCTCCTCTGTCTCCGAATACCAGTCGGTGATGAACGCCGAGTTGAGCTCACGGACAACCGGTCCGCGCACACGCACCACGAGCTCGAGATAGTGGATCCCCTTCTTGAGATTGCCGCGCTTGTGATAGGTGTCCTCCACCAGGTTTTGTGAGCCGGTATACCCCACGGCCCCATCGACCACGACGATCTTGCGGTGGTTACGCAAGTCGATCCGGTTCCATTGATTATTGAATGGCTTTGCCGGCAGCGTCTGGTGCACCGGGATGGCGGCCGCCTGCAGCCTCTTCAACACCGGACCGTGATAGCCGAGGTTGCCGAGATGATCGATCAGCACCCGGCAGACGACCCCACGTTCGCGGGCGCGCAGGAGTGCATCGATCACGGGCGCGCCGATCCTGTCGTCGGCGAACATGAAGTACTCGAGGTGCACATAGCGCTGTGCAGCATCGATATCCTGCACAATCCGGTCCACCGCACCTACGTAATCGGGCAGCAGCTCAACCGTATTGCCGGCCATGACAGGCATCCCGGTCAACCGGGCGATGAGATCGACGAAGGGCTCATAGCGCCCCGGCAGCGGCGGATCGACAAGCGGCGCCAGCTCCGGTATGTGCTCCGCTTCCTCCGCAAGGTCTTTGATCCGCTCGTTCATGGCGCGTTGCTGCTCGCGGCGCCACTGGGAAAGCTTGGGGTTGCCCAGCAGCAGAAAGAGGATCGCCCCCAGGATCGGCGCCAGAAAGATCAACAGCAGCCAGGCAGTTGCCTCTCCCGGTTTGCGGTTGGCGGGTATGATGAACAACGCCAGGATGCCAATGAGATAAGACAATACCCCGAGAATCGTAATCCAGTTCCACTGCATACGTGGCTTGCCTCCGAGCTGGTCTTGAGTTATGCTAATTATAGGCACTTCCCGGGGGATTACGAAGCGATTGCTATTAGGGATATCCCCCCGGTGGTTGTTCCTACGTGCCCGAGCTACGAGCGTAACTCGTGTTTTGTCTTATACCCGTCTGGCTCATGACCGGTACATATCTATAGTATCCAGCTCGCCAGCCATCCGAAAAAGTAAAGACCGAGGCCGAACACAGTGTGATTCGTCAAGGTGCGCAGCCTTGTCCGGGCCGGATTGGACGTCCTGGATGCAGCCAATCCGAGCCCGAACGCGGGTTGCATGAGGCAGAATGGCGCCGCGACTGTGACAACGCCGAAGAGGATTGCGGGAATCAGCGTCGGATGCTGGAGCCAGTCCGTGCCTGCGATTGCAATGAAAGCCAGGGCGAATGTAATGCCAGTCATGTAGTGGGCGATCCATCCGACCGGGCACTCGGCGCTCTTCCCCGGCGCAGAGACAATATTGGAATGCCTGAAAATTCCTTCCGGCATATAGCGGATCCAGCGCCCGATCAGACAGATGTTGGCTGAAGTCATCCCCAGGACCTGTTTGAGAAACAACGCCCAGAGATCAAACGTGAGCGTTGCGCCGAGCCCCAGGACGATTACGCTCCTGAAAGAGAGAGCCAGGTCGATCACGGGTCACCAGCCTGTTGATTTTTCACGTCTGGTAGCTCCTGCGCCCTGGCTCCGATCGAGTTCACCGCGAGCAATGGCATACCCAGATCGCGGACCCTCTTCAAGATTCCATGCAATGCAGCTTGATCAATCACCGGTCCACGCAGGAGTGTATTGCCATCTTCTTGCAGCGTGATGGTCAGCCCCTCAAACCAGCCCATCCATTGCTGATTCAGGTGACCCTGGATCCTGAATTGATAGACCATGGGTTGGTCAGCGTCGCGCCCCGGCTCAGGTTCATTTGACATCGGTATGTTCCACAGTAATGACAACATTCCCTTTTTTGTGTCCTGCATCGACATAACGGTGCGCCTCGACCATCAGTTCCAGCGGATAACACCGGTCGATAACCACATTGATCTCTCCTGCCTCGATCCGCTCTTTGATGAAGACCAGGTTTTCCATGCCCTCTTTCGTGCTCAGGCTCGCCATCGTTACATAGGTTCCATTCGAGGCG
>DAITPI010000108.1:0-10910 GCA_036833655.1 Anaerolineales bacterium
GCGTCGCGGCCCGTGACCATGACCCCGGTCAGTTCGACCGGCTCCCCCACATGCAGACTACGGATAACGTCGTCGCTGATTGGAATGGTGATTTCGCGCATTGGATTCTCCTGACCATAGACCATCGACCCTGGTCCATTGTCTCAATCGTATTCCACTTCTTCGCCGCGCACGATCATCTTGCGCCGGCGATATGCCCAACACATGTACGAGACAGACACAAAATACGAGGCCGGTAGACGATGCATGCCGGTGATCCGGGTATCCAGCACAGTGGTCCGTCCGCCAAAGCCCATGGGGCCGATTCCCAGCTCGTTCGCCTCCCGGGTGAGACGCTCTTCCAGCCCGGCGATCTGCGGGTCTGCGTTGCGCGTGCCCATCCTGCTGAACAGGACTTCCTTCGATTTGATGTACGAAGAGCCGCGGTCCCCGCCGATGGACACGCCCAGGATGCCCGGCGCGCAACCCTTTCCCTGGGCCTTGTGCACCGCATCCAACACGACTTTGCGGACTCCAGCCAGATCGCGACCCGCTCCCAATCTGTTATCGGGCAGCGAATACTGCGCGCCGACGTTCTCGCAGCCGCCGCCCTTGAGCATCAGCTCAACCACCAGAGGCTGGTCGGCGTCCACTTCTTCGAAGTGGATATACGGGAAATCGTCGCCACCCAGGTTGTTTCCCGAGTTCTTGTCATAGATCGCGTCCACGGCATTCGGGCGCATGTACGAGCGCCTGGTGGCTTCTGCCATCGCCCCGCGGACCTGCTCGCGCAGCCTGCGCGTGGACCAGCCCTCCGGGTAGTGGATGTAGAAGATCGGCGTGCCCGTGTCCTGGCAGATCGGAGTCGAATTGGCACGCGAGAGCTCGATGTTTTTGAGGATGGTCTCCAGGGCGCGGCGCGCTGCCGAGCCTGGCTCCTCTTTTTCGATGGATGCCCGCAGTCGGTCCTCCACATCGGGGGGCAGGCTGGATGACGTCCGGCGGATCAGCTCTAGGATTTCGTTGGTTAGGTCGCGCATCGATGTTTCAGCCTCCTTCCTGGTGATACAGCGATTTAGTAGAATTAGGACTTAACGACCTTCGCCCTCATCACATGTTTGTTCACGCCCCCAAAACGGTACTTGTACTCCTCATCCCCGCGCATGAAATCGAACTCGTAGCGCCCGTTCTCCGTACACCATTGAATGGTGTGCGCCAGCAACACCCAGCCCGGGGAAAGCTCCATGTGCTCACGGCTCACACCAGAATTGTAGCCCCAGAGCTTATTCCTGTAATCGAAGTTCAATGACCCCGCCACTTTGGTCCCCTCCACTTCGAGAAAACCGAGCCAGAGATATCCGTGCGCATGGGCGTCCCGGATCGTCGCTGCCATCTGCGCGCGCATCGCAGGATGCAGGAACTCGGCCTTACCCGGGTCATGGACCATCAGGTCGAAGAACGCCTCGATCGCCGAGTCGATGCTGTCGTTGCCATTCACCAGGACGAAGCGAACCTGCTTGTCGCTCTCGGCAGCACGGCGCATCTTGCGGCGGATCTCGTGGCGCTGCTTTTTGTCGATACGCGACAGATAATCGTCGAACGATCCATTTAGTGGAATACGCGGGGTTGGGCGGTAGATCTCTTCACGATAGCTCCAGCCACGCCGCTCCGATTCCGTTTTGAGACTCGCCAGCGTGGGAGACTCATCGGGGAGGTTGTACCAGTCGAGGCCGGACCAGCGGGCGGCAGCGTCCCTCTCGAGGAAATCCAGCAGACCGGAGAGGAAACGCGGCAGATCCTGCTCTCGGACGATGAGGTCGAGGTAGTCTGAGATCTCGATGCTGCCCACGAGCATCAGGGCACGCTGGCCATCATATTCGGTGATAAACAAGGGCGCGATGCCAATCAACTGCTCGTTTTCACTGGCGGAAACCAGGACCAGCTCAACATTCTGACGGAGCCATTCCCCACCACCCAGAGTCTGCCACCACTGGCTGAGATACTCGTAACGCGAAAAAGGCGTATCCGCAATACTCTGTTCTACCAACGCGTTCCACGCCTCGGCGGCGATTTCTGAAAATTCCTTATGCAAGCTGAAATTCATGAATGAATGTATGTCCTTAATTTATGGTGTATTGTCCACACTGCACCTGGCACACACCAGCCGCCAATGGTCTCTATCATCCCACACCGAAATTTTACCAGTATAATGATAGCAACCTTTCGACCATTCTTACGCTGTGATTACACTCGATCTAAACATCCTCCCCATTCGCAGAATCAACGGACAGGAGTCGGCGGAGATGCCGGGTCTGCTGGCTGTCACCCCGCCACGGAAAACTGCACGCGGCCGCGAGCACACCACTCTGGTTGCCTATCTCGCGTTCGCCAGCAATGCTGTCGTTTCGACGGCCGAGGTGCGGCAGCTGATCAATGAGGCGGCGGGCGCCTTCTATCAGGCAACGGGCTCTCTGACGTTTGCCCTGCGCAATACGGCGAACGACATCAATGCCAAATTGCTGAGTCGCAACCTGTCTACAGCCGGGCAGGGCCAACAGGTGCTCGGTCTGCTGATCCTGGCAGCCATCCGTGAGAACCAGTGCACGCTTCTGCTCAGCGGTCCGGCGCACGCGGTCTGGGTCACGGATGGCGCCTCGCGCCATATCCATGACCCGGCGCTCTCCGGCAAAGGACTGGGTGCAGGCCAGAGTGTGAGCACCTATCTCTCCCAGGTAGAGCTGCACCCGCAGGATCTGCTTGTGCTGTGCGGGCTCTTCCCGAGGGATTGGGAAGCGGATCTCATGAACGAGCGCCCGCCGGCCTCGCTGGATGCCAGCTACCGCAAACTGACCTTTACCAAAGGCGACCTGAATGCGGTGCTGATCCAGGCACAAAGCGGGCATGGGACGATCACGCTGTTGCGGCCCGAAAGGAGCAAAGCGCCTTTGCCGCAGCACGAGGCCGCTCCGGTCAGCGCTGCTGCACAGGCCGAGGCTCTACCCGTGACCGACGAAACTCCCTCCATTCCAGAGCAGGAGATGGAGGAAGAGCCGACCCCCGACTACACCCCGCCGATTACCGAAGAAGAGCTCGACGCGCTGGCAGAATTTGGCGCGCACATGATCCAGCCCTCTGCCTATGCCATCCCGCCACAAGCGGAGACCATATCGCCTCGACCCTCGCGGGAAGAGATCCAATCGAACGGGGGGCGCAGCTTCCCGTCATCGATCCCGCGCGCACAACCGGCTGAGCCATGGATTCCGGGGGAAGAGACCGTCGAAACCGAACCAGAGTCTGCTCTGGTCGAGGAGAGCGCGGAACCGGCGCCGCGCGCCCGGCGCAGGCGCAGAGGCATCAACCTCAACGCCCACGCCGAGGCAACACGCCAGATGGCAAAGGTGATGGTGGGCGGCATCCGCACGGGACGCCGCGCGAACGAGCGCCTGCGCACGTCGCTGCAGAAATTCATCCCGCGCCTTCTGCCCAGTGGAGAGCCGAACCAGCCCTTGAGCCTCTCCAACGTCTTCATGGCGCTGATCGCGATCGTCATCCCGATCATCGTCGTGACGATGGCAAGCGTGGTGTACCTGCGGCTTGGACAGAGCATCCAGTATGACGAGCTTTACGGGCAGGCATTGAGCGCCCGCGCCCAGGCGATCTCAGAGACCGATCCGGTCCGCCAGCGCGACGCCTGGCAACGGGTGCTTGCGTTCCTCAACAAAGCGGATGAATACCGCGAGCCGGAGGAGTCGAAAGCCTTGCGGGCGGAGGCGCAGACCAACCTCGACAACCTGATGGGGGTCATCCGGCTGGAATTCGTGCCGGCATTCCCCAACGGGCTGGGCGGCCCGGTAAACATCAGCCGTATGGCTGCCAATGAAAGCGACCTGTACATGCTCGATGCGCAGGCGGGGAAAATCCTGCATGCCTCGTTCACGGGCCGCAGCCTGGAATACGATCCGTCCTTCGATTGCGAGCCTGGCTCGTATGGTGGTTACCAGGTAACGGCCCTGGTCGATATCCTTGCCCTGCCGAAAATCAATACGCTCAACGCGGCGGTGGTCGGCGTGGACGCCAACGGGAACCTGCTCTACTGTGCGCCAGACCAGGTGCCACAGGCGATCCCCCTCCCGGCATTGCCCAACACCAACTGGGGACGCATCACGGCCATGGCACTGGACAACGGCTACCTGTATGTGCTGGATGCGCAGAAACGCTCGGTCTGGATCTTTCCCGGCAAGGATGGCGCGTTCATCGATCCGCCTACCTTCTACTTTGAGAACGAGATTCCCGCGAGCATCGAGAGCACGATCGACCTGGCGGTCAGCGGCGATGATCTCTATCTCCTGCGCGCCGACGGACAGCTCGCCAGCTGCAAGTTCAGCCGCCTTTCCGAAGTGCCCACACGCTGTCAGGACCCGGCGCCGCGCCTGGACAAAAATGCGGCGCACGCCGGTACGGATATGTTCCAGCTGGCGCACTTTACCCAGATGGCTATTACCAACCCGCCCAATTCAGTAATCCTGCTGCTGGATTCGGAAAACCAGGGCGTCTTCCGCTTTTCGCCGCGCGGCTTCGAGCTGCAGAGCCAGATCGGCGGATTTCCGGGCAAGGCAAATCCCTTCCCGCGTGAGTCTGTAAGTGCAATGGCGGTCAGCCCCAATTACGTGCTGTACCTTGCCTTTGGCGATCAAGTCTACTTCGCCCTCAATATGCCGTGATGCGGCATACGCAGATGCGCCCCAATTCCCTCCGTTTGTACAAGTCACAATAAGGGTCGCTCCCTCTCACGGCGACTCTTCTCTGGAATGGATCATGTCCGACTTCTTTAATTCTTTGTTCCGTAGACGAAAAAATGTCCTGCGCGGCGCCGTCCAGCCGGTCCCAGCCTCACAGGGCGCTCACGAGCCTCTGCAGGTGACTGTCGTCAAGACCCTGGTCATTGTCTACGATCCCATCGTGGATCCTGTCAACGGCAGGACGCTCTCGGAATTTCTGCGCTGGAACCGCGTCGATGAGCTGGCGCGCGGCTACATGAGCGACGTGCTCGAGGTGAGCGGCGGGCTGGCACGCTATCAGGTCGTCCAGCGAATCGATGTGGACGGGACCCCTGTCAAGGTGGATGGCTACCAGTACGACCCGGGGACCTATCTCAACGTGATGCGTGGCGCTACACCTCCGCATTCGCCGCCGGAGGTGGATTACTACGCCATTATCAACCGGTTCGAGATTCTGCAGCAGGTGGCAGCGAACGAAATCGATGAAGTCTGGGTCTTCAGCTTCCCGCATGCCGGCTTCTACGAATCGATCATGGGCGGACCCGGCGCCTTCTGGTGCAATGCGCCGCCTCTGAAGAATACCGAGGCATCCGGGCGGCGCTTCGTTATCATGGGCTTCTCGTATGAGCGCGGCATCGGCGAGATGCTCGAGGACCTGGGTCACCGCGCCGAATCGATCATGGAAAAGACCTTCGAGCGGCATACCGGCGAGGAGAACCTCTGGCGGCGCTTCATTCGCTACCAGAAAGTTGCGCCGGGTAGAGCTGCGATGGGGAACATCCATTTCGCGCCCAACAGCCAGCGGGACTACGACTGGAATAATCCTACCCCCGTGTCGAGCGAGTGCGATGACTGGCTGTATAACTTTCCAAACTTCAAAGGCATCGTCCGGGCGGTCACCGCGTCGGACTGGGGGAACGGCGATATCCGCCAGCACCACAAGTGGTGGTTCAGGCATCTTCCCAAGGTATCGGGCCAGAGTTATGGGATTTCGAATAACTGGTGGCAGTACATTATGGATCCAAACCTGGTCCCCTCGTAGCGGATATAAAAAGGTAGAGCGAGCTTAAGCTCGCTCTACCCGTAGATCACGCTTGTCGAAGACGTCGCGCCCGAGGGGCAGCGTGACTTCTTATCCCGAGATTTTCAGAGCAACCATGGTCACATCATCGACCAGCGGCTTGTTCCCGCCAAAGGCGCTGACTGACTGCCGGACAGCCTGAAGCAGATCAGGCGCAGGGCGATCTGCATATTGCTGAACCAGTGCCGCCAGTCGTTCCTGACCAAATTCCTGGTTGCTTCCGTCGAGGACTTCCGTGACGCCATCCGTATAGAGCAATAACGAATCGCCTGGTAGGAAAGAGACCGTCTCCATGCGCGCTCGGAAATCCTCCGCCAGGCCGATCGCCGGAGCGGTCGGTCTCAGCCACGTAATCACCTCCTCTGCCTTGCGGCGGACCGCCGGCGGGTTATGCCCGGCGTTGACGTAGGTGAGGATGCGCGTCGCCGGGTCGAAGCGCGCCAGGAAGACCGTTACAAACGTGGTGAAGTTGATATTGTGAATGTAGAAGCGGTTGATCCGTTCCAGGATCTCGGCGGGAACGTCCGTATCCGGAGCCATCGTGCGGATGGCGGTCTGCAGGCTGCTCATGAGTATCCCCGCCGACACACCATGCCCGCTCACATCGGCAATGACCAGCCCGGGCGTGCCATCCCGGTACTGGAAGAAATCGAAATAGTCGCCGCCAATGATCTCGGAGGGACGGCTAAAGGCTGCAAGCTCGACGCCTGGAATGCTGGGAATCTGCTGCGGCAGGAGAGCGCGCTGTACGATTTGCGAGAGCTCGAGCTCGGCCTCCAGACGGCGCCGCTCCTCATCCGAATAGTGATCGAGACAGACAGACGCAGTGTAATCCATCTGGAGCAGTATGCCATCCACATGCCCGTGGCACACAACGCAGACGCCAAAGGATTGCTCCTCGATTTTCTCGAGGCTATCCTGGATGACGTGTAAATGATCTTCTACGCCGTCCTCATCGTCGCAAAGACAGAGCTCCTTCTCCGGCTCGGGTGCCGTCTCAAGGAATTCTACGACTTCCTTCTGCTTTTCTTCCAGCCCCTCCTGGATACGCTCGTAAAGCTCGGTAACCATCGTTCCTCCGAATCCGTGCAGCTAAATTAGAACATTTGTTTAGAATCTGACTCTATTAAACCACAAAATCTTACAGCGTTTTTGTCACGAATCTGGCGACCAGACCTGATAGAGCCCAAGATTCCCGGCCTCCCCATCCGAGTGGAACGTCTCCATGACCCGGAACCCGGTAGTCTCGGCAAGCTGCGCCAGTTCTGCCTCGTCAAAGTGATGGACGTAGCGGAGGCCCTTCCCTCCACTTCGCCAGTCGAGCAGATAATCGCCCCGGTCTACGTCCGAGGCTGAGAGCGAGGCAGCCTCCCAGGGCTGGATTCTCGCCTTGAGCTTCGCACTGTTGAGGAACTGCCAGTTCGAAAGGATGAAAATCCCATCCTCCTTCAGCAGCCGGCGGACCGTCCGCAAAATCTCGAAACGTAGACCGGCGGAGGGGATATGGTGCAATACGGCAAACATCGTCACCACCGACCAATTCCCAACTACGAATAGCTCTTGATCATGCTCTGCCAGCCTGCTCAGATCCAGCGCCCTGAATGTTGCGGGGAATTCTTTCGGCTGCGCTTCCGCCTCCCGGAGCAGCGGGGGGCTGAAGTCTACACCCAGATATTCCCCGCGATGTCCGCGCTTTGCCAGCTCACGGCTCAACTGCCCGTTGCCGCAGCCCAGGTCCAGGATCGATTCGTCGCCTTTGAGCGTGTTGAGGAAACGCCGCACTCCTGGCTGGCTGCGATGCCGCGTTGCCGAGAAGGAATCGCCAAAACGCTCATAGAAATCCCGATTCATTTCGATTAGGCGTGCAGCGGCGTCTGCGTTCATGAGGGGATTATAACGGGTATAATCTTTGCATGTTTTCGCAGGCTGAGATCGAGGGTCTATGCCAGGAGTTCGAAGCAAAGACCCCGCAGGAGATCCTCCAATGGGCTGTGGACACGTTCTGGCCGCAGGTTGCGCTCAGCTCCTCGTTCCAGACGCAGTCCATGCCATTACTCCACATGGCTTCGAGGATCCGGCGCGATATCCTGATCTTCTTCCTCGATACCGGCTATCACTTCTGGGATACGCTGATCTTCCGGGAACAGATTGCCTCGGAATGGCAGCTGAACGTGCTGGACCTCTACCGCGACACCCGCTGGGATGTATTTGCCCGGCAACATACCCGCACCTTACCGCTCGAAGACCCGGAGCTGTGCTGCTTTTTGCATAAGGTCCAGCCCATGCAAAAGGCGCTGAAGGATATGCGAGCCTGGATCAGCGGCATCCGCCGCGACCAGACCGCCGTGCGGGCTCACGCCAAAATCCTGGAGCTCCAGCCCGATGGTTTGCTTAAGATCAACCCGATGCTGAACTGGACTACAGCCGATGTCCGGCAATATATGGAAGAAAACCAGCTGCCTGCGCATCCATTGTTCGAGAAAGGCTATCGCAGCGTCGGCTGTGCGCCCTGCACGGTGGCGATCGGCGCCAGCGACGACGAACGCGCCGGCCGTTGGGCCGGACGAGGAAAAGTGGAATGCGGCTTGCACACGGAGATGTTCCGGCACAAGGACGTTGCAGAGATACGGCGCGAGTTTCGCATGGATATCTCTTCGGTGGAAGAGTAAACCGGTAGACAGGTGAACAAGTAGAAGGAATGCAGACAGAACGGCAGGAGCTCTGGCGCTCCACTCACCTCCTCACAGAGGATAAAAAGGAGCTGGCACGCACCGTGCTGGAGGAAATTCGGCGCGGGCGCGACGTGACCAAGACGTTGCGCAGCCATCCTCTGCGCGGCGGCGGGTATCTGAACAAATCCATGCTGGTGGCGATCTACAACGAGATGGTTGCGGCGGGCGAGATCCGGGAAGACGCGCACCTGCTCGAGCGCATTCGCATGAAACCCATGCGGACGCTCTCCGGCGTGACAACGGTCACGGTGCTGACCAAGCCCTATCCATGCCCGGGCAAGTGCATTTTCTGCCCCACCGACGTGCGCATGCCCAAGTCCTACCTGCCCGACGAGCCAGGGGCGATGCGCGGGCTCGAGCACCAGTTCGACCCGTATGCGCAGGTGCGCTCGCGGATCGAGCAGCTCCAGTCCGTGGGACACCCAACCGATAAGATCGAGCTGCTCATCCTCGGCGGGACGTGGTCCTCGTACCGCCGTGACTACCAGGAGTGGTTCATCAAGCGCTGCTTCGACGCGATGAATGTCCCCGCCCCTGCCCCTCGCCCACTGGAAGAGGGTGTCCAACAGACGGGTGAGGGAGAGCTCACCGAAGCTCACACGCTCAACGAAAACGCTCCCCACCGCAACGTGGGACTCGTGGTCGAGACGCGCCCGGACGAGATCACACCGCAGGAGCTGCGCTGGCTGCGCTATCTTGGCGTGACCAAGGTCCAGATGGGCGCGCAGAGCCTGGACGATCATATCCTCGAGATCAACAAACGCGGGCACGATGTGGAATGTACCCGCCGCGCTACCGCACTGTTGCGCGCCGCGGGCTTCAAAACCGTCCTGCACTGGATGCCGAACCTGCTGGGCGCCACGCCCGAATCGGATCGCGAAGATTTCGCGCGGCTGTGGAATGACTTCTGCCCGGACGAGATCAAGATCTATCCCAACCAGCTCCTCGCCAATGCGGAGCTGTATGAATACTGGCAGCGCGGCGAGTTCCAGCCCTATACGACGCAGGAGCTCATCGACCTGATCGCGGATGTCAAGCCGACCATCCCGCGCTACTGCCGCGTCAACCGCGTGATCCGGGATATCCCCTCCACCAATGTAGTGGAGGGCAACCGTCGAACCAGTCTGCGCCAGGATGTGCACGCGGAGCTGAAGCGCCGCGGCACGCGCTGTGAGTGTGTCCGCTGCCGCGAGGTGCGTGGCAAGCCTGTCCATCCGGAGGCGCTGCGGCTGGACGATATGGTCTACCAGGCAGGCGCAGCCGAGGAGCATTTCATTTCCTACGTCACGCACGACGACAGGCTGGCGGGCTTTCTCCGGTTGTCTTTGCCTGGAGGAGGGTCGCCACAGACTAGCATGTCTGACCTGGACAGGGCCGCGCTGATCCGCGAAGTCCATGTGTATGGACAGTCCCTGCCGGTGGGCGCCGAGAAGCAGGGCGCCGCCCAGCACGCAGGCCTGGGCACGCGCCTGCTCGAGCGAGCGGAAGCGCTTGCCCGGACTCAGGGGTTCAAGCGCATGGCGGTCATTTCCGCGGTGGGCACGCGTGGCTACTATCTCGAGCGCGGCTTCGAACGCGGCGAGCTTTATCTCACGAAAGACCTGGTGTGAAATGCAGCTGTGCGAAGGTTGGGAGACAACTGAGCGCAAACAAAATATCCACAAGGCTTAAATCTATCTCCATACTTTCCCCATCATTAAATCCGTTTAATGAATTAGAGTTCTGTTAATCATCCGGCCGGGCGCTTGACTTGCGTTCGGCGCGGTGTAACAATACTTCCTATGGACTATAAGGATTACTACAAAGTACTGGGTGTAGAGCGTAACGCCAGCGAAGACAATATTCGCAAAGCCTACCGCAAGCTGGCGATGCAATATCATCCGGACCGCAATCCCAATGATAAGCAGGCGGAGGAGCGCTTCAAGGAGATCAATGAAGCGTATCAGGTTCTCAGCGATCCTGAGAAACGCAGCCATTATGACCGGCTCGGGAGCGATTACTCGAACTGGCAGCGTCGCGGTGCGCAGGGTGATTTCAACTGGGACCAATACGGTGGTTTTCCGGGGGGCGTCCGGGTGGAATACAACGGTGATCTCGATGATCTATTTGGCGGGGCCGGGGGCTTTTCTGATTTCTTCCGCACGATCTTTGGTCAGCAGGCCGGGGGAGCCGGCGCGGGCACTCGGACTCGCACGCGCCAGCAACAGCCGCAGGGCTACCAGCAGGAGCTGGAGATCAGCCTGGAGGAAGCTTTCCACGGCGCCACACGTCTCCTCCAGGCAGACGGCAAGCAGAAGCAGGTTCGCATCCCGGCGGGCGTGCGCACCGGATCCAAGGTCC
>DAITPI010000109.1:0-10870 GCA_036833655.1 Anaerolineales bacterium
TTTGAAGACTTGTTGGAGGAAGGGCCAATCGAGAAAATCGTTGAGTTGGCTGCTAGTCGTAAGGGTCCGAACTTCCAAGCGACCATGGCCTTTGCTGACCAGGGTAGCCGAGCAGAAATCTTTGGGAGGACAACCTTGACCGGGCAGCAGGGCGACTTTGTCATCAAACCAATCCTGCAAATCTTGCAATAATTGAGGCTGGTTGCGTTTCACCGTCCACACATAGTTGCCACCCGCCTTACCAATTTGAATCGAAACTTGTCTTTGCGTGTGCAGCGCATCCCCGATCACAACTTTATTGCGTAAATCCACCCACGCCAGAAGCGTAGGCGCCACACTGATTTCATTTTGTTCGGTGGGAATGGCGATTTGAGCCAATGTGATCCCTTCCCCAGGAAGAAACACAGCCAACAAACACAGCCCATCGCTGGCTTCCAGATCAATCGTTCCTCGCAACCTCTTCCCATCCATGGAAATCACAATCTGATAACCTGCTTCCCCACAATGTCGGTTGTGCTCTCGAGCCAACTCTTCAAATTCTTCGGCATCGACAATCTCTGCCAAGGTGCGGCGATAGGTGTGATGGCTCGGCATGCTCTTCCGTTTCAACTCCAAGACCTGCGCAAGCCAACTCCCGCACAAGGCAACCCACTCGGCAATCCCGCTGGGTTTATCTTCCCCACACAGTTTCGCCAAAAACATGCCCAGCAGGATCGTCGCCAACGCATAGCGTTTCCCCTTGGCTTTCCGCTTATCTTGCAACTGCGCAAACCGATGATACAAACTTCCCAAATTCATCACCTGTCCTGTGTTAGACTCCATCGCGACCTTCCTCCAGTTTTGAATTTGTGCCTCACACAAAAGCATAACAGAGAAAGGTCACTTTTTTTCTTCCCTTTTCCGACTTTGAGAAAGCCCTATAGGAGATTAGAGGCATATCAGGAGGCGCACTGAAGCTCTGCCAGCATTTGATTTACGCGCGTGGCTTCCTTACCGTCTGTAGACTGCACGCGTTGCCAGACTACACATAAGCCCTTGCGGATTCCATTCTCCTGGTGCAACGCATTCTTCGATATTCTTTCTGCAGTTTCCATATCCCCTGCGATCGCGTTGGCTTCGATGTAGGTCAACCACTCAAATGGATCCTCTGGACCAAAGCCCAGGTAAATCGCTTCATCGATCAGGGCGATGGTCTGCTTGAAATCCTTCTCTTGATATGCCAGCTCTGCCCTGGCAAAGTAATAACACCAGGTGTGTTCCGGCTCTCTGAAAAAAGGTATCCGTGGGGTGTGATCGGAAGCGAGGATGTTGGAAAGATCAGAGAGAGGAATTGCCTCGACCAGAAAACGCGACTGGCGGCCGTAGGTAATCTCATCGCCGCGCGTGGGATCGAGCACGCGCAGACATCCATTCTGCGGCATGTAGACCACCAGCGCCTGTGAGGTGGATCCTTGAAAGCTCACCCTGCGAATTGGCAAGGTGATGTCAACGTCCTTTTCGAGGGATTGTAACGATCCTCCACCGAGGCGCTTCTCGGTGTAAAAGAGGGCGTAAGGAACATTGCCTCGTTCATAATCAGGCGCGTACATCCAGTTGATGGGAGCAGTGAAGGACAGGTCGGTTTCGTAATCGATCGGTAGCTGGTCTGTGAGGAGGGCTGTGTTCGGCTTTATGGCAGGGATGCGCCAGGCGAGCTGTGCGTAAATCTCCTGCTGTTTTGTCCAGTCCCGGCGGAAGATATTGGCATTGAAGAACTGTTGACCGGCTCCCAGAGCGATCAAGAGCGCAAACGAATACAGTTTGAATCGCGGATTGCGGATAAGAAGCTCGATCAGACCAACGATAAACAGGCTGCCTCCGAGCATCATCGAGATCATGAAACGATCGAAGCTGGATTGAAGCGTGAGAGGCAGCCCCGCTGCAATCGATGGGATGCGACCCAGCAGTATCCCTACCAGGCCGATCGATAGAGCCGGCAGCGCGAACGTGCTTGTTTCACCTGCGATGAGATCCAGCCGGCTCAAGTAATAAGCAATCGAGACAAATGTTATTGCAATCAGCGCGAGCGTTATCAGGCTGGTGGGTGCCGCGATCGCCTTCGAGATCAGAATGAGGACCTGTGCCCAGATATAAAAGCCCGCCTTCCAGACCGCCTCCCCCAGCGTGGAGAGAAGTCCCATGATGCCCAACGGTCGGTTAACGATCTCGACATCGTACGACTCGTAACCACCGATTGTATAGAAGTATGCCAACCAGGCGCCGTTTGCCAGCCAGATCAGGAGATACGGAATCCAGCGTCTCAGCGACTCCAGGAATCTCTGCCTGAAGCCGACAACCTGTTCAGAGAGAATCACCCAGATGAATAGAAAGCGCAGCGGCTCGATGCTGACGAAGTATTCCGTGGGGAAGACGCCGGCGATTAGGAGCAGGAGGGCAATAATGGTGTCTTTATGGGAAAGAAGAGATTGTTGGGTTATCTGCGCTTCGACTTCGTGGCGCCGAGGCGCCACTCCGCTTCCCGGACGAGCATAGGGACTGCGCAGCGCGGAGGACCCCCTTAGGGCGCGGGCGGTGAAGCCAAAAGAGAGTAGATAGAAAATGAAGGGAATCCACTCCTGGTTGATGTGTGTGAACGCAACCCAGTGCTGGCTGTAGCCTGGAAAGACCAGGAATAGAAGTGAGGCGATCAGAGTCTGGCGCGGATGGTAGGGCCAGATCCGCTTGAGGGCAAACCAGGCCGAAAGCGCGGAAAGGAAGCGAATTACCAGGGCAAAGATCTGCCAGTAGAGGGGGACCGGCGGGATCAGGCTGGTCGTCACGAAGAAAATCGGTCCCAGAAATGGGCGGACTTTCGAAAACGCCGGGATGAACTCCCAGGACCCAAGGAATTTGGCGATCCAGGCAAAGGGCCAGTCATCCCAATAGAATCCGGTAATGGAGAGCAAGAGGCCGTATGCAACAACGGTCACGAGCAAAAATAAGAGCGGAATGCTCCGCTCTCTAAAATAATTCCCTTTCATGGCTTGAATTATAAAAGAAAAGCCATCCCTGCGGCGGCTCCTGGCAGAGATGACCTCCTTAGCGCAGTTGCACAGCAAAAATATTGATGGGCTGCTGTTTGCCCTTGAAAAGCATGGGTCCCAGGGGTTCTGCTCGAATATCGTCCGGCAAGCCCTCCCGGGTATATTGGTCGATGAGGATGGGATGATCTACCACCTTGGTATGACTCTCGATTCGAGAGGCAAGATTGACGGTATCGCCTACACAGGTGTATGTGGCGCGGTGCTGTGTTCCCGTATAGCCGGCGATCACCCGCCCTGAAGCAATCCCGATCCCGATCTTGATCTGCACCTTGTTTTGTGCCGCCTGCTCGATATTGAAGCCTGCGACGAGCTCGATCATCTCCAGAGCAGCACGGACTGCCTGTTCACAATGATCGTCACGATGGATGGGGGCGCCGAAGATTGCCATAAATCCATCGCCTGCCATTTGATTGACCGTTCCGTGATAACTGGCGACCGCATCGAACATCAGCGCAAAATAATCGTTAAGAAGCTCAATGATCTCCGCCGGATCTTCTCGCTCTGCATAGCTCGTATAGGAGCGAATATCGGCGAAAAGGATGCTGGCGTCTGCATATTTGCCGCCCAGCGAAAAGCCGCTTTTCAATAGCTCATCGGCAACTTCCTTGGTGGCGAACGTATGCAGCAGCTTGCGCTGCTCATCACGCAGGCGTTTCTTTTCGAGGCTGGCGTTGACCCGTGCCCGCAACAGGATTGGATTGACGGGTTTGTTGAGATAATCCTCAGCACCTAGCTCTATGCACCTCACGACGCTATCGAGCTCATCCAGGGAGGAGGTCATGATAATGGGAATGTCGCGCAAGTCCGGATCCTGAAGGCAGGTCTCGAGCACCTGGTAGCCGTTCATCTCGGGCATCTCGATATCCAGCAACACAAGATCAAACGAGTCTGAGCGCAGCTTTTCTAATGCCTGCCTGCCATTTTCTGCAGTCTCGACCCTGTGCCCATGCCCCTCGAGGCCGCGGGCCAGTAGGATGCGGTTCACCTTGTTGTCGTCTACAACCAGCAGTCGACCGGGGTCCGGTCTCGATCTCATGTCCGCATCTCCTGCAGCTCCGCTGCCACCTCTGCAAAGGCTGCGCGCAGCACGTCCAACCGGTTCCCGACGTCAAGATTGTTCGCTCTTGCCATGAGCTCGAGCTCTTTGGAGAGACTGCCCAGTTCGGTGGCGCCAAAGGTGTTGGCGTTGGACTTGAGGGAATGCGCGTTCCTGCGAAAGGACTCGACATCGCCGGCTGTCAGCGCGATCTGCATCTGCTCGATCATATGGGGAGCATCGTCAAGAAATGCATCAATTAACTCATCAATGAACTCTGCACCTGACATTTGTTTTAGCTCTTCAAAGGTTGCCTGGTCGATTAAGGGCATCAAGGTCTCCTTTTCCTCGGCATCGCCTGCAAAAGCGAGTGGATCGAGTTATCTTCTCTTGGCGTTTAGCAATGCATCCACGAGCTCGTGGACGCGGATGGGCTTGCTAATGTAGTCGTTCATCCCGGCGGCGATGCACATCTCGCGGTCGCCTTCCATGGCGTTGGCGGTCATGGCAACAATGTGAGGCTGCGTGATCCCCGACAGCTTCCGGATCGCACGCGTGGCATCGAGTCCATCCAGTTCGGGCATCTGCACGTCCATGAGGATGACGTCGTAGACCTGGCGCTCGATCGATTCGACGGCTTCGATCCCGTTGGATGCTACGTCGGCGCGGTAGCCCATTTGCTCGAGCAGCCGAAGCGCCAGTTTCTGGTTCACGGCGTTATCTTCTGCGAGCAGGATCCGTAGAGCATGCTGCTGGCCGAGCTGGGCGTCGATGGCCGGCTTAACGGTATCAGGCTTTGGGGCGACCTCATTCCTGGCGAAGAGTCCCGCCAGGGCATCGTAGAGATGCGAGGGCTTGAGGGGTTTGGTCAGGTAGGCGGCAAACTCCAGATCTTCGGCGCCGATCTCACGCCGGCCGAGCGACGTCAGCAGGATGACCGGCAGTGAGCGTTCGTCGTGCAGCTTGCGAATCTCGCGCGTCAGCATAATGCCGTCCATCTCCGGCATTTGCAGATCGAGGATCGCCAGGTCGAAGTGATCGCCCTGCCTGAGCCATTCCAGCGCCTGCCGCGGATGCTCCGTTTCGCGCGGGGCCATCCCCCATTTTTCGGTCTGGATGGACAGGATTCGACGATTGGTGGCATTGTCGTCGACGATCAACACGCATTTGCCGTTCAGGACAGATTGGATACCCTTGATGTCGCGGGCGGTCCGGCGTTCCGTGACCTGGGCTGGCTCCGCCTGAATCGTAAATATGAACGTCGAGCCTTTGCCGATCCCCCTGCTTTCGGCGTGCATCTCCCCGCCCAGCATCTCAGCGAGCCGCTTGCTGATCGCCAGTCCCAAGCCGGTGCCACCGAATCTGCGCGTGGTGGAAGAATCGGCTTGCGAGAAGGATTGGAACAGGCGCGGCATATGACTCTTGGCTATCCCCAGCCCTGTATCGCGCACAGCGAAGAGAATCTCGTTCTCAGATCTGCCGCGCCTGACCGTGAGCACCACCTCGCCCTGCTCTGTGAACTTGATGGCATTGCTCAGCAGGTTGATCAGGACCTGGCGCAGGCGTGTCATATCGCTTTTGATGCCCGCCGGTACATCATCATCGATGATGTAGGCAATGTCGAGCCCCCTTTCGATGGCGCGCCCGGCTGTCAGGTCCAGCGCGGATTCCACACACTCGCGCAGGTCAAAGGGCTGAAATTCCACATCCATCTTACCGGCTTCGATCTTGCTGAAGTCCAGGATGTCGTTGATGATGGCGAGCAGCGCGTCGCCCGAGTTGCGAATGGTCTCGGCATAGTCGCGCTGCTCCTTGTTGAGCTCGGTGTCCATGAGAAGTCCGCTCATACCGATGACGGCGTTCATTGGCGTACGGATCTCGTGGCTCATGGTGGCAAGGAAGGAGCTCTTGGCTTCGTTTGCCGCTTCTGCAGCGGCGCGGGCAGCCTGAACTTCATTAAACAGCCGTACGTTCTCGATGGCAATCACTGCCTGTCTCGCAAATGTCTGGAGCAGAGCAATATGTTTTGAGCTGAACAAGCCCCGCTCGCGTCTTCCAACCGCAATCGATCCAATTGCCTCGTCGTCGCGCATCATCGGAACCACCACCACGCTGTTCATACCCAAAACCTGTGAGTACTTCCGCGTCAGGTCAGGCAGGGATGGGTCCGCCTGAATGTCAGGAACATTGACCACCGCCCGGTCAAGGACAGCCCGGGAGGAGATGCTCGAATCATATGCCAGCGGGCGCGGGTAGAGTGTCCGGCTGGCCGCCAATCCCTCCGAAGTGTAGTTGCGGGTTGCCACTTCGTAAATCAACTGCCCATCGCTGCGATAGACACTGCTGAACAGTCCATCACAGAGCCGATACGCATTTTCGGCGATCACCTCCATCACAGGCTGGATATCGGTCGGTGAGCTTGCAATCACCTTCAGGATTTCACTGGTAGCCGTTTGTTGTTCCAGAGATTCGGTAATCTCACGGTTGCGTTGTTGAAGCTCACTGAAGAGTCGCACGTTCTCGATCGCGATGGCTGCCTGGTCTGCAAAGGTCTTGAGCAAGGCAATCTGTTTTTCTGTGAACGGATTGACCTCCTGCCGGCGAATCATGATCGAGCCGATGACTTCATTTTCCCGCATCAGAGGTGTGACTAGCATGGTGCGCTGTTCGCTGGTCTGATAATATTTTCTGCTCCGGGGATACTCATCCGGCGGTTCTGCCAGCAGATCATGAATATGGATCGTTCTCCTGTCCAGCATCGCTCGGCCCGTCACTGTGTCGCGGGTCAGGGGGATCTCACTTTGCGCGCTCTCCGTTTCGACAGGTACAGCACCCCAGTGCGCCACGACCTGATAGTTCTCTCCGTCTATCCGCGTAATGACAGCATCATACGAGTTGCAGACCCGGGCAGCCTGTTCCGCCACGGCATCCAAAACCGGCTGGATATCGGTTGGGTTTTTCGCGATGATGGAGAGAATCTCGCTCGTAGCCGTCTGCTGTTCGAGTGTTTCCCTGACCTCTGTAAAGAGCTGCGAGTTCTGAACGGCGATGACTGCCTGGCGCGCCAGGCTATTGAGAAACTCGAGCTCCATCTGAACGAACTCACGGCCCGCGCCAATGCGCCAGACAGCCATCAGGCCCTTCAACTCATTGTTGGCAAGCAGCGGCACGGCGATCAGATGCTCATTCGGGTTTGGCTCGGTGCCCTGGATCTGGATGGTGCGCGGGTCCGCATTGGTATCGTTCACAATTTCCCCGACTTTGGTGCGAGCGATATGCCCCAGGAGACCCTGTCCCAGCTGGACGGTATCGTTGCGCAGCGCTTCCGCCTCCTGCCCGACGGCGGTAATGGCGCGGAAGATCTGTCCATCCGGCTCGGGCAGGAAGAGGGCGCTCAAATTCCCATTCAGCAAATCCCTTGCGTGACTGGCAATGCTTTCCAGCACCGTCTCCGCTTCGAGACTGGCGGAGATATCGTTTCCGATGTCTGCCAGCGTTGCCATCTCCCGGGCACGGCGCTGCGTCTCTGCGTGCAGGCGCGCCGTCTGGATTGCCGCGCCGGCGTTCGCCGCAATCGTGGTCAACAGGCGCAGATCGCCCTCGTTGAAGACCCCTTCCACGGCCGTACTCTGTACACTCAGAACACCAATGGTCTCCCTGCCAGCCTTGATCGGCACACCCAGGTAGGACAGTGACTCTCTCCCGACCAGGGATGCGCCGAGCTGAGCGCGATGCTCCTGGATATTCTTATTGATCAAGAGGGGCTCGCCGGACTGGATGATCCGGCTGGTGAGGCCTTCTCCCAATCGCAGGCTGCCAAAGCTTTCTCCCACCTGATAAGGGAAGTGGATCAGGTCCGTCTGGCGGTCGAGCAGCGCCACATAGACGATATCCGCCTGGAAGATCTTCTGCATCTGGTCGCCGATCAACTGGATCGTGTTCTCGAGCTCTGTTTCCGCGACGAGGGCCTGACTCACGGTGCTGATGGCGCCGAGCTCAGCGACGCGTTGTTCGGTCTCCTTGAGCAGGCGCTGGGTTTCGTCGATGAGGCGGGCGTTCTCGAGAGCAACGCTCATCGAGTTGGCGAGGGTCTGGAGCAGGCGTACATCCGAATCGTCGAAGGCATTCTCCTGGTCCACGTTCTGGAGGTTGACGGAACCCTTCACTTCATTCTCCACAATCAGGGGAACAAAGACCGTTGACTTCGGTGTTTCGGTGCCCGGAACGATGTTAACGACATAGCCCAGCTCGCCCATACGCGTTTCCCAGTCCTGGTTGATCCGCAGGGGCTGGCGCGATTGCATAAAGCGATGATGGCCGGGTGTGAGAGGCGAGGGCTCATCATAAAATCGTTTGCCCTTTTCAATGCCATAGTGGAGAAAACTCTTTTGGTTCTCTAGATCATAGGTGCTGATGGTTACGACCTGGGCATTGAATACCTCGCGAATCTTATCGCCCACAAGATCGTAGATGGTCTGCAAGTCCAGCCGGGAGGCCAGCCCTTCCTGGACGCTGTTGATAATGGCGAGTTCGGCGGCGCGCTGTTCCGTTTCCTTAAGCAGGCGCTGTGTCTCATCGAAAAGTCGGGCATTTTCGAGAGCGACGCTCATCGAATTCGTCAGGGTCTGCAAGAGGCGCGCGTCTACCTCATCGAATGCATGCTGTTCATGACTCTGTATGCTGACTACGCCTTTTACCTCACTACCCAGAACGATCGGGACGCCGAGGAACGACTCGTTTAGATCCTCCTCGCTCTCGGGAGAAGGGATTGCAATGGCATCCAAATCCGTCTGCTGCTGCTTGGTTCCGAGGATTAATGGCTGGCGGGAGCGGATCACATGCGTATACAAACCTCGACCAAAGGGCAATGGCTCTACCCGAATAGGGCGACCTTCCTCTACATAGTATTCGGAATAGACCAGTTGGCTCTCGGGATTGTAGGTGGCGATATAGGTTGTGTTTACACCAAATGTCTCACGGATCTTATCACCGACCAGCGTATAAATCGCACGGATATCCAGGTTGGATGCCAGCCCTGCCTGCACGCTGTTGATAATCGCTAGCTCGGCAGCGCGGTTCTCTGTCTCTTTGAGCAGCCGCTGGGTCTCTTCGAAGAGACGGGCGTTTTCGAGGGCGACGCTCATGCTGTTTGCCAACGTCGTAAGCAGACGAACTTCGGAGTCGCTAAAAGCGTTCTCACGATCCACATTCTGGAGACTGATCATGCCCTTCACTTGCTCCCCGACAACCAACGGCATTGCTAGGAGGGATTTCGGCATTTCGCCGGCGGGGATGTTTACGCCGCCCAGGATTTCAAGTGCATGTTCAGAAAATTTCTCATTCCATACGATGGACCGGCGTGTACGAACGACATGACGTTCCAGGGCGGTCATCGGACCAGTCTCTATGGACAGACGCTGGCCCTTTTCAACGGCGTAGGGCACATGACTGTTTTCACCTGCATCGTCGAATATCGCGATCAATACCACCTGGGCATCAAAGATTTGGCGGATCTTGTCGCCCACCAGATCGTAGATCCCCTGCATGTCCATCTTGGCGACCAGCCCAGCTTGCACACTGTTGATGACTGCCAGCTCGGCGACGCGCTCCTGCTCCGCTTTGAAGGATTGCGCGTTTTGCAAGGCCACGCTCATAGAATTGGCGAGCGTTTCCAACAGGCGTACATCCGATTCGCTGTAGGCATTTTCTTTTTGGAAATCCTGCAAGATCAATGTGCCACGCACCACTTTATTCATGACCAGCGGTACGTAAACCATGGACTTGGGTAGGGAAGTTCCCGGGACAGTGTAGCTCTTGTATTTTTTCAAAGCCTTCGGAACATCCTTATTGACAACGATCGTTTTGGGGTTACGAACGAGGGTACCCAAAAAACCCTGCTTATTTACCTTGAAGGGTTCAATAGAGATGCGTTTGCCATGCTCGACCGCATATCCCCCGATTGCCATGTCGGTTTTTGGATCATAGATCCCAACGATCACGTCTGCCTCATGGAAGATCTCACGCATCTTTTCACCGACCAATTCGTAAATGCCATCCATGTCCGACTTGGAGGCCAGCCCCTGCTGTACACTATTGATGATCGCAAGCTCGGCAGCACGCTGCTCAAGATTGGTATTGGAGGCTTGTAGTTCCTCGGTTCGTTCCCGGACCCTTTGCGCAAGTCCTGCGAGCAAGCTGGCATTCTCCAACGCGACCGCGCCCTGGTTTGCCAGCATGCCAAGCATGTCGCGGTCGGTTTCGTCGAAGGTGCCGTAGAGGAAATCCATGTCCACGTAGAGGTAGCCGAGGAGGCGGTTTTGAGCGATGAGAGGCGCGACAATACGGGAACGTGCGGGAGATAGGGGACGAGGGGCTTTTCCTTTATCCCTTCCTCTGTTCTTCTCGATGAGTTGTGTTGTCCTCGTGATGCGGGCTCGATTGAGATGCTTGCGGATCGAGGCCAAGGCTTTTGCGGTATCTTTGCCCTCACCCCTAACCCCTCTCCCTGAGGGAGAGGGGGACATGGGACGAGGAAGTAGGGCTTGTGCCACTTCAAGTTTCCCCTCTTTTTCCAGGATCAGCATGACTCGCTCGCCGCCGCTTAGCTCGGTCGCTTCTTCGACAAGGAAGGTCTGGATCTCCTGGATACTGTGCAACGTGTTGAGTTCCAGGCTGATCTCCGCCAGACGCTGGAACGGCTCACGGATATTTGACTCGACAGTGAGGTGGGCGAAACGTTTTTCCTCAGGCA
>DAITPI010000110.1:0-10761 GCA_036833655.1 Anaerolineales bacterium
CGTGAAATTACTTCTTAGCCAACGGACTTCCCTTGAGCTTGCTGCGTGGCTGCCCGGCGCGGTAGGCGTAGAAGCCCAGCCCGGCGCCGCCGAGCAATAGCAGAAATCCAAAGACCCCCAGCAACGATGAACGATTGTCTGCCGGTGTTTCGGTGGACTCACCAGCGGTGACCGTCTTGGACTGCGCGCCAAAATCCACGGAGGCCCGGTCGCCGGGCTTGATCGTCAGTGTGTAGCTGAGCAGCATGGTGGGGTTGTAATCGTCGGGCACCGCCATACTGACGTTGTATTCTCCGCCCGGCACGTCGGTGAAGCAGGCACGCACCGGCTCCAGTGTATCCGGATCCACGGCGGAGGTGGTGTTCTGGGTCTGCGAATACGAGCCATTCAAATTGGTAAGACTGACCGCCCCGCCATCGATGCCGAGCTCCGTCTCCTGGCGCAGCGCATCGCCATTGGCATCGTTGAACAACAGGACGCAGACCTCGGTCGTCCCGCTGACCGGCGTCGCCGTGACGGTGGGAGAGGGCAGCGTTGGGGCGGGACCGGCCGTCGGCGCGTTGCTCTGGGCTAACCCAACCACCAGCTGCTGCCCCACGGTCAGTGTACAGTCCTGATCCAGGCGTGAGTTGAACTGGCGAAGCTGTTGGACAGTAATTCCGTGCAACAGCGCGACCTGCAGACACGTGTCGTTCGGAGCCACAATATAAAGAATGCGCCCATCCGGACCCGGCGTGGAGGTGACAAACTGCATACCCGGTGAGGCGCTGGCGCCATGCAGAGGCAGCATGATCCCGAAAAATAAGAGAAGGAGAATGATCGAACCAAGGAGAACCGTGAGCTTAACGTTCATTGGGAAAAATTATATCAAGAACGCATCGCGCTGAGCGTAGTCGAAGCGCGCCAGCTATGCCGCTCGCTCCGTTCTGATAGGACTCAGCACGGTGCTTTATCTCCCATATCTCTTGCGGATCTCGGGCAGGAAGTAGTCGTCGAAGAAGGCGTCGGCGTCGTAATCGGGCTGCCAACCCCAGTCGTTGCGCGCCAGGGCATCGTCCACATCCTCGGGCCACGAATCGACAATGCCCTGCCGGCGCGGGTTGGGCGCGAACGTGATCTGCGCCTCGGGAAAGGCTTGCAGGGCGCGGTCACGGAACTCGCCGGCTGTCAGGGCAAAGCCCGCAGTGTTATAGATCTGGTGATTCAGCTTTTCGCGTGGCACATCCAGCAGCAGCAGCAGAGACTTGATCGCATCGGGCATCGCCATGAAGGAGATCTTCGTATCCTCGCGCACGAAGCAGGCATAGGGCTTGCCCTGCGCGGCGGCGTGCAGCATCTCGGGGCCGTAGTCGCTCGTCCCGCCGCTGGGCAGGGTAAAGGCAGAGATCAAGCCGGGGAAGCGAATGGCGCGGAAGTCCAGCATGAATGGCGGGTGCTCATCGAGGTGCTTCTGACCGTAGTATTTGCTGTAGTAAATACCAAGCTTCTCGCAATACAGCTTGTTGCAGCCGTACATCGTATGCGGCAGGTTGTATTCGTCTTCCTTGATGCAGCCGGCGAGGCGCTTCTCGGCAAGAGTGGGCATGCCATAGGCGGCGATCGAGCTGGGGAACATGAACTTCACCGACTTGTGATACTTCTCCGAGCGGTAGGCTGCCAGCATCAGCAGCTGCATGGTCCCTTCCACGTTGATGCGGTGGGCGTCCTCGCTGGAGACCTCCGCCTTGGAGGAGAGCGATGCTGCCAGGTGAAAGATGATATCGAAATCGTAATCGTAGAACGTCTTGATCTTGTAGACCAGGTCCCCCTGGGCGTGCTCAGCAGAGATGGCTTGGATGGTGTCGGGCAGTGGTGAGAGATCGGCAGTGACAATGCGATAGCCTCCCTGTTTTGCCAGGCCCTGGATCAGAGCCTGACCGATCTCGCCACATGCTCCGGTTACGAGCACCAGTTTTTCGGTCATAGAGTCTCCTCATAGGCTACACGTGCCGCGTCAATCCTGGAGTCATCGGTCCAGTTTCTATTCTTCATCAGGTACAATCAAATCCCGATGGGAGCGCTTGTAGCGATGAAATATTTGCCCAGCAATTGTACAACACCTTACAATCATTTCTTCACGAAGATTGTCATTATTCTTCTATGAAGGGATTCGATCGCCTGCCATGGCACAGGTTGCGTTACGCTAACCAGGCACGCTTTGCCGGTGTTGCATTGCTCGTCATGACAATATTCGTCGCCTGCCTGCCGGTCCGCCCGGCGACAGTGCCCAGCGAGACTCCCATCCCCTCGGAAACGCCGCGACCTACGCAGACCATCGTCTGGTTCCCGGCTTCGGCGACGCCCACGCGCCTGACGGTGCCCACCCTCACGGCAACGCCCGAGATGAGTCCCGGCATTGGGAGCGTGATCGTCGAGGACGATTTTTCCGACGAGGAGGTCTGGGACACGGCTGCCTCGGGCAACGGCAGCGCTACGATCGGCCGCAACCGTTTGACCCTGAGCGTGCAGCCCGGCTATTATCTCTCGAGCATGCGCCGCGAGCTGCCCCTCACGGACTTCTACGCCGAGATCACCGCGCGGCCCAATCTGTGTCGCGGCGAGGATACCTATGGCCTGATCGTGCGAGGCGTGGGCGGCTTCTTTTATCGCTTCGTGCTGAGCTGCAACGGACAGATCAGAGCCGAGCGCATCAGCGGTGGGACCAAGCTGGCCATCCATGAACCGGTGCCCAGCGGCGATGCCCCGGGCGCGCCGGGGGAAGTCCGCATCGGGATCTGGGCTGCCGGACCCGAGATGCGTCTCTTCCTGAACGGGCGCTTCCAGTTCAGCGTGACCGAGCCGACCTTTCCTGGCGGCGCCCTGGGCGTGTTCGTCCGCTCCGCCGCCGAGACGCCGGTGACCGTGACGTTTTCGGACCTGGCAGTGTACGAGGTGGATTTCACGCCCCCCACCCGCACGCCGCTGGCGCCCTAAACACCGCCAGCCCTACGATATAATTTCAAATATGCCGTCCAACAAGCTGAACGACCTCGATTCGAAAGCCTGGCTGAAGTTCCAGAAATCCTGGTTCCTGCACAACCCGCCGCCGCGCAAAAAAGGCGTGTTGGTACATCCCGCCAAGTTCCCCGAGACCCTGGCGCAGGAATTCATCGAGTTCTTCACCAAAGAGGGACAGAACGTGCTCGATCCCATGGCGGGCACCGGCTCCACGCTGGTCGCAGCATTGCGAGCGGGCCGGAATTCATACGGTATCGAGCTCAATCCCAAATATGCAGACATTGCGAAGCAGATCATTGCAGAGGAGCGAGCACGATTGGGAGATGCAGTCTCCAATCTCCAATCTCCCGTGCTCAACGGCGATGCCGCCCAACTTAACAATCACCAATTCCCTCTCATAGATTATGTCCTGACCTCTCCTCCGTACTGGGACATGCTGCATGCCAGAGGCGCGGAGACCCAGAAAAAGCGCCGCCTCGCAACAGAGCTGGACGTGCGCTATTCGGACGACCCGAACGATCTCGGCAACATCCGCGATTATGAGGAGTTCCTGCAAAAGCTGGTCCGCATTTATCAGGGGTTGAAGCCTGTCTTATGCGAGCGAGCCTATCTGACCATCATCGTCAAGAATGTCAAAAAGGGCGGCAAGATCTACCCGCTGGCGTGGGACCTCGCCCGGGAGCTGGGCAAAACCTTTGTGCTCAAAGATGAAAAGATCTGGGTGCAGGATAACCAGCGCCTGGCGCCGTTTGGCCTGGGCTCTGCCTGGGTGAGCAATACCTTTCATCATTATTGTCTGCAGTTCAGGAATGAATAAAGGATGAAGATCGGCACGAACGAAACCACTTTAGAGTTAAGGAATCGATATGGAGCAAAAACCACAGGTTGGAACAGCACCGATCATTGTCTGCGATGACAGGGTGCTGCTCATGAAGCGAAAAGGACCGCACGGGGCTGGCACCTGGTCCCCGCCGGGGGGACACCTGGATTTTGGAGAGACTCTCGAAGCCTGCGCAGCGCGCGAAGCAAAAGAGGAAGTGGGCGTGGATATGCTCGACATCCGTTTCCGCTGCGTGACAAACGATGTCTGCAAAGACGAGGGCAAGCATTACAACACGGTCTGGATGGAAGGCAAGCCCGTCGGCGAGCCGGGCATCGTCGCGGAGCAGGAGGTCGCCGAGATCGGCTCGTTCGCCTGGGACGAGCTGCCGGAACCGCTCTTCCTGCCGCTGGAAAACTTCTCCAGGGGCAATAGCTACCCGCCCAAGTAACACGAAATCCTTGCGAAGGCTGGCGTCAAAGGATGGTGGTAGTGAACAGTCGAGCCTTCGCAAGGATCAGTAAGCAACCTGATAGCGTTCGCCGAGCTTGCGTGATGAATCCGTCCGATTTCCTGCACCTACCCTACACCCCGGACCTGACCGAAGGCGGGATTGCCTACGCGCTGCATTCCCTGGTGCATACCTACTCCCGAACAGGTGGCGCCTCGCATGAGCGCCTGCGCAGGTTGGTGGCAGGCACGGCGGTGGAGCTGGCGTTCCGGCGCTATCTGGCGGAGCAGGGCATCCCCTTCGAGGTGCGCGGCGCAGCCCCATTTACCGAGCCGGACCGCTATGACGTGGTGCTGGGTGGGCGACGGTGTGACGTTCACTCGTTCCTCATCCACCACCGCGACCGGCTCGCGCAGGTCCAGCAGGATCCAGGGATTCTCCTGAAGGCGCCGGCGCTGGTCGCCTCGGACGGGCACGCAGGCGCTGGACACTCGCAGAACGACATCTACCTGTTTGCTTTCATCCTGGGCCTGATCACCACCTCTCAGAGCGACCTGCAGAAGGTGATCGAAACCGGGCAGCCGTACTATCTCGTCCATGTGATGCCCGGGGCGTGGTGCCGCCCGTCGAAATGGGCTCCGTTCGGGAAGCTGGTGGTGAAATCCGAGTCGGAGCAGGCTCAGCTCCTCGAGATCGGCGGGCAGGCAGAGGGGCGCGAGTCCCTGTCCCTGACGCTGGAGCTCCCACCCCGGACGCGGCTCGAGGTCTCGAGCGAGTTCTTCTCGCTGTCATACGTCCATAGCAAAACAAGCCCCGGGGCGCGGATCGGGATCCATGCCCCCATGAGGAACGAAACCTGTCTGGTGGGGCCGCTGGATTGGGGTAATATCTGGGTCTATGGCAGGGAGCTGCTGCTGGCGGGATATCTGACACGGGAAGAGTTCAGCCGCCATGCCGGTTTTGTCCCGGCTGGTATGCAGGTTTTTCCATTCGAGCAGACGCACGTAAAAAATCTGGCAGTCCCCTTGTCTGAGCTAAAGCCGCTCTCCGAGCTTTTCGGACGCGTCAAAGACTGGTCATCTCGAACGACAACGTCGTTCTGAGCGAAGCGACCCTGGCATACTGAGGAATTGAAAGAGGTTATGAAGATTAGAAGATTCGCCTTCGGGCTCTTAATACTTACGATGTTGGGATGCAACTTTGTAACGCAGATGGTCATCCCGCCGACTGCCACCCCTGTCGCCCTTCCGACCCTGACCGCGACCGCCCTCCCGACTGTTACGGCGATACCGCTGGTCCCTGCGTATATCCCGCCGGAATGCGCGGGCGCCCCGCTCGCCACGATCCCGCCGGACCAGGCGCTGCAAGCCACCCCCGATGTCCAGATCACGGAGATTTCCAAGGACGAGCAGCTGCGCATCCTGAACGATCTGGACAATATCGTCGAAGATATCTATGTCTACCCGGACTTCAACGGCCGGAACTGGACGGATATCCAGGCGCGCTACCGTGCCCGGATCGAAGCCGGGCTGTCTACAGAGTCCTTCTATCATGAGATGTCGGCCATGATCGAAGAGCTGGGCGATGAGCATTCCTTCTATCTCTCCCCCGCGCAAGTGGCGGAAGCGGAGGCGGAACTGAAGGGTGATATCCAATATGTGGGTGTGGGCATTTACGGGCAATCGGATTTCGAGCGGGGCCGCGTGGTCGTCATCGCTACCTTCCCCGGCTCGCCCGCCGAATACGCGGGCATCCAGCACCACGACAGCATCCTGGCGGTGGATGGCGTGCCGGTCGATGAGTTTTATACCGACCGGGTGCGCGGACCCCAGTGCTCGCCGGTGATGCTCACCGTGCAATCCCCGGGCGAGGCGCCGCGTGATGTCATGCTGATCCGTTACGCCATCGAGGGCAGCGTGCCGATTGAGGCGCGGCTTGTCACCACGACCGATGGCTCGAAGATTGGCTACATCTTCATCCCATCGTTCTATGATGAGACCCTGCCCGGGCAGATCCAGGACGCGCTCAACCAGTTCGGTCCGCTGGATGGCTTGATCCTGGATGTGCGCATGAATGGCGGCGGCAGCAGCACCGTGACATACCCGATCCTGGAATATTTCGTAAATGGACGGCTTGGCCAGTTTGTCAGCCGGGATGATGCGCGCCCGCTCGAGCTCCAGGCGAACCCGGTCCAGAACTCGCAGACGGTCCCGTTGATCGTGATGGTCAGCGAGGATACTGCCAGCTTTGGCGAGATCTTCGCCGGTCTGCTGCGTGACACGGGTCGCGCCAAGATTGTCGGAGAGACCAGTCTGGGCAATGTGGAAGTGCTGCACGGTTTTGACCTCGAAGACGGCTCGCAGATCTGGATCGCCGCCGAGAAGTTCGACTCGGCCTTCTCCGACACGAACTGGGAGGAGACCGGCATCGTCCCCGACGTACAGGCATTTGCCGAGTGGGATTCGTTCTACTTCGAGACCGACCCGTCCATTGCCGCGGCACTCAACCTGCTGGGGCACCAATAATACACGCGCCTTGCGAATGCCTGTCCTTGGCAAGGCGAAGATCATCCGCAAACATGGAATACCCCTTCGAATACCGCAGGCTGGGCGAGTTCACCTATCACGTTCTCTCCAATCCCGCGGAGATCAAACGATATCTGATGAACTGGATCCTGCGCGAGTGGCAGCAGGACCACGCCGCGGCGCCGGACGAGCACTGGACAGTAAAGTGGATGGACGTACTGCCGCGTATGGACTTCCGGCTGGAGATCATCCGGCTGGAGGAGGTCTGCCCCAACGCCGACCTGATGAGCATGGCGCAATTCCAGGTCGAGCTCAAAGAACGGGCCGATGACCGCGAGGAATCGTTCCTGCGCGGTCAGTCGGTCGAGCCGCTGCTGGTGAACCGGGATGGCATGGAGCTGATGGACGGCTATACGCGCTATACCGTGCTGAAGCGCCATAAGCAAGAAGAAGTGTATGGATATCTCGGTTCGACAGTAGTCCAGAGTCGTTGAATCCGTGAAAATGACCGGCTGAAAACCCAACCTACGATGGGTGGCGAATTAAAGCCGTCTCATACTCCTCTGGTACACTGTTCGGCATGTCGAAACGGAACGTGCTCTACATTGCAGCCGGCCTGCTCCTGCTGGCGATCGTGTTCTCTCAAATTCCGGCTGTCAACAGCCGCCTTGGCTGGCGTTACGAGGTAGCACGCACCTACATGCGGAACGTGCTCCAGCCGGTTGGCGACGTGCCGACCGCCATCCCCAACCCCACAAGCACCAGCAGCCCTGTCACGCCTACTGTCGCCATCACTGCCACGGTCGCGGCTCCGGAGACCGTGGTCGTTCCCCCCACGCCGACTCTGGCGCCGCCTCCGCCGCAGGCATTCCTCTCCAGCCCTCCCTACGAAAAGCAATTACCGAATAACTGCGGTCCCGCGGCCCTCTCGATGATGCTGCATATGTATGGCTGGACCGGCGACCAGACCGCGATCTCGGATGTGATCAAGCCGGTCAACGGCGATCGCAACGTCAACCCGGAGGAGATGGCGTACTGGGTGCACAACTACGCCGGCTGGCTGCGGATGGAATATCGGGTTGGCGGCGACCTCGAGACGCTCAAGCGTCTGATCGCCGCCAACTATCCGGTGATCATCGAAGGCACCACCGCTCTCAACCCGGACGATACCGGCTGGCCCGACGACGACCTGTGGGCAGCGCACTATCTGTTGCTCACCGGCTATGACGACACCGCTCAGACCTTCACCGCCCAGGATCCCTATCGCGGACCGGACAAGCAGATTCCGTACGAGTAGCTCGAGTCGGAGTGGAAACCCTTCAACTATCTGTACCTGGTGGTGTATCTGCCCGAGCGGGAGGGCGAGGTCCAGGCATTGCTCGGACCCAACTGGGACAAGGATACGAATCGCCAGAATGCCTTGGCTACGGCGCGGGCTGCCACGGAGCAAGACCCCAACGACGCGTTCGCCTGGTTCAATGTGGGCAGCAACCTCGTCTATTTCGAGCAATACGCCGATGCGAATGTTGCCTACGACAAAGCGCGCGAGCTGGGCCTGCCGCAGCGCATGTTCCGCTACCAGTTCGGTCCGTTCATTGCCAACTTCCAGGCGCTGCGCACCGATGACCTGCTGGCACTGACCGATTACGCCCTGCAGCGCACGGAGATGTCCGAAGAGACCTGGCTCTGGCACGGCTGGGCGCTTTACCGCAAGGGCGATACCGACGGCGCCATCGCGGACTGGCGCAAGGCACTGACGGTCCACCCGGGGTATGAGGACGCCCTGTACGCGCTAAGCTTCGTCGGCGCGACACCCTAACTCCGCGCTGAGCGGAGGGTTGAGCGTTCGCCGAGACCCGGAGACGAAGCGGCACCACGCAGTCGAAGGGCGCATTCCGGGATGCACACATTGTCCATGGCCAGCGCGCTTCGATCGCGCAGCACTCAGTGTGAGAGAGTGACATATAATTCCTCGTCATGCGAAATACCCTCATCCTCTTCGCCCTCTTCCTCACCGCCTGCGCGCCGCCCACCCCGGCGCCTGTGATCGAGCCGACCTCGCCGCCACCGCCGACGATGGTCCCCGCCCTCCCCACCTCGACAACCGAAAGCATCCTCCCAACGGTCGCCGCGACCATCGAGCCATCGCCAACTGCCGAGCCTACCAGCGCGCGCCTCTCCAGTGTAGACGGGATGCCGCAGGTCTACATCCCGGCGGGCACCTTCCACATGGGCGGCCTGGACGTACGCCGCGCTCCGAACGAGGTCCCGGATCACGACGTGACCCTGGACGCGTTCTGGATGGACCAGCTCGAGGTGACGAATGCCATGTACGGCTTGTGCGTCAGTGCGGGCGTCTGTACGCTCCCCCGCAACCTCAAATCGCAGCGGCGCTCTTCCTACTTCGATAATCCCGAGTTCAAGGATTACCCGGTCATCTACGTGACCTGGGCACAGGCAAAGACATACTGTGAATGGGCCGGACGCCGCCTGCCCACCGAAGCCGAATGGGAGCGCGCCGGGCGCGGAGACGACTTCCGCACGTTCCCGTGGGGCGAAGACAAAGCCGACGGCACGCTGGCAAATTTCAATATGTTGGCGGGCGACACCACGCGCGTCGGCAGCTTCCCGGCGGGCGCCAGTCCCTTTGGTGTGCTGGATATGGCTGGCAATGTGGCAGAGTGGGTGAACGATTATTACACGTCGAATTATGCGAACGCGGGCACACTGAACCCGACCGGACCCGGGACCAGCTCGAGCCTGAACCGCGTGGTGCGGGGCGGCAGCCTGGGTGACGCCGAGATCAACATCCGGGTGTCGAAGCGCTCCTCGGTGCGGGGCTCGAACCTGAGCGCTACGACCGGGGCAATCATTTCTCCCGGCGACTCATCTCCCCGGATCGGCTTCCGCTGCGCGCAGGATGAATAGCATGTCGTTACGAGCCCCGCAGGGGCAAGGCAATCTCCCCCTAAGCAGGGAAAGCGACTAAGAGGAATTTGCTTCGATGTGGTCTGGGTACGGCGCCGCTTCGACTGCGTTCCTCGCTATCGCGCCTCATTCCGCTCAGCGCGAGACCGCCCGCTCGACCGACAAAACTCGGCGCTGACCTTTAAAAGTTTGAAGAGGCTTGCGCAAATAAATGACACAAGCCTCCTCGCATAAATGGTGAGAAGCACGATGAGATGCTTCTCCCAGCACCCCCTTTTTCGAACGTAATCCAGTGCTCTCCCGAGCACAGATACATGACGTGCAAATGCATAGTTGGTTACAGGGCAATCGTGGCAGATTTCATCCTGCCGTTAACAGTAATGCAAGGGATATGGGCGAGCCGGTTGTCGCGGGTATCATGGAGGCAACTTGGTGCAGGGAGTCCCAATATGGAAACACCAACCGACCTCGAACAGAAGTCCTCCGGAAGGAAAAGAATCATCCTTCTGCTGCTTGGGCTGGTCGTCGCCGGGTCGATCCTCCTGGCGGCGATCTTCTTCGGGCGGCGCGTGAGCGGACAGGGACAGCCCACTTCGCAGCCTGTTTCCATCCCAGTCCAGGATTGTCGCCCGCTGACACTGATCCTCGGGGTTAACACGTTCCAGATCCAGGACCTGCACCCCGCGGCGGACAGCTCCATGAGCGTGCCGCAGGATACATCTGGGATCGCCTACCGGGTGGAGGGGACCGACCTCAGTCCCGTCTTTGTCTTGAGCCCCACAGCGCAAAACCTGTCGATCGTTTCGACCATCACCCTGGGCACGGAAGCCACCACGACCTGGTCCGATTGCTCTGCGGCACGGTACCGGGTCTCGGCGCATGAGCCCGGCGCATTCGACGGATCTGCGCTGCCGGCTGGATCGCAGAAAGGCTTGACGGTCTACTTCCCCATCGACGCCTCGGGGGCAGGCTTCGTTTTCCGCGCCGAACTCACCGCAGAGCTGCCGGCGCCCGCAACGGAGATGGCTACCCCTACATCC